>CAZHPS010000051.1:0-22013 GCA_964534335.1 uncultured Desulfobacterales bacterium | reverse complement strand
GGCAACCCTTTCGAATGCGGTATTTTACAACCGAAATGTTTCAAGTAATGGTATACATATTTCCTCTGTCAGTTTACGCATACCGGAACGTTAAGGTGTAATTCATCCGGTTATTCGCCGGGCAAAACATAAAAGAACACTGACATGAAATGACAAAAGCTCCCCATCAGAACAAATATATGGAAAATGGCGTGATTGAATTTAATTTTATCAATGCTGTATAAAACTGCACCGATTGTGTAGGAAATTCCTCCTGCAAAAAGCCAGAACACACCTTCTGAAGGTAAATTCTGAGCTAAGGGTTTTATGGCGAAAATGATAATCCACCCCATAAGCACATACATGATTGTTGAAAGCAGATCAAATTTCCCTGTAAAAAAAAGTTTCAGAATGATTCCGGTCAAAGCCATTCCCCAGGAAATACCGAAAATCACCCAGCCGATCATCCCTTTCAGGGTGACAAGTGTGAAAGGAGTGTAGGTTCCTGCAATGAGAACATAAATGGATGCGTGGTCAACGATGTTCAGTCTTTTTCTTAACTTTGACATTTTTGCACTGTGGTAAAAAGCAGATGCAGCATATAATATCATCAGACTTGCTCCGAAAATGCCGAAACTGACAATATGCCAGATGTTTCCGTGCAGATTTGCATGTATCAGCAGAAATACCGAAGCAATAATGCTCAGAATAAAACCGGCAGCATGAGAAATAATATTGATATTTTCCTCTGCCGGAGGGTAGTAATTTTCAGCTTCCATATTTTTCATTTCATCAATGCCTTTTGTTCATTATTTTCAGCAAAACCGCGTTGCCCAGCAATTTTTGCACTCCTCCGGATCAGTCCGGAGCGGGAGTGCAGATTGTATCAGGCCAATGGAGAATCAGCATTAAACTCACATTTTTTCAATTAGTTATATGGAAAGAATCAGTGTGCTTCTGCTTCTGAGGGCATTCACCATCTCAATTCCTTCTGAATCAGAAACCGTATGGATTTGAATTGACATGGATTCGCGCAAAAGACTCCCAATCCCCAGCACCACTCCGAATCTGGCGGATTTTATATGATGTTCCAAATCACTGCGGGTTTTCCATTCCGAAATCAGGCTGAAAAGATTATTGTCTGCGATATCACAGAAGACAGCATATTTTACACATCCTTTCTCCTTTATTGACGGCTTAATAAGTGAAAGGAGTGTCAGCATAACCTCTTTCTGCTTTTCAAGTATTGCATACATTGCTATTCTGAGTATTATCATTATATGATTCCTTTTCTGAATGTAACGTGTTCCGGATATCGGCATTCGTCAGTGTGACGATGCTGCGCAACATCAGTTATACATCAATGAACGGGAGGACATGGGCAGCTTTGTTGCGAAATAAGGAAACATGATGATATATAAAATTAAAATCCCAAAATGCAATGCCTTTGCCTGGCACATAACCAATTTAATTTTTATACAATCCCCTCTTGAGAGGGGCATGGGGTGTGTTATTGGGTGTGCAATTCCGGACACACCCCTGCCCCTCTCAGGAGGGGAATATATAAAATTCAACGTGGTCATGCAGTACTGCAAGACCCTGCCTTTATATATCCCTGCCTATACCGATACTTAAAACATTTTGGTAATTCTGCCGGGCGGATTTTAACCGCAGAGTAACACAGAGTTTCCGCAGAGTAACACAGAGTTTTTCTGTGCGGAATTCAGATATGAATCTGAACCTCTGCAAATGTTTCAAGTAATGGTATATTTTTTCTTTCTTTTCATTCTGGCACATGCCAGTCCGGTTATACCAGTGCCCAGGAGGAACATGGTGGCCGGTTCGGGGACCGGTGACGTGCTGCCGCTACTGAAGCCGTAACTGCCGAAGTCGGAGCGGCCGCTGCCAAAGTCTTCAGCGGTGTTATTGTTGGAGATAAAATTGTCTGTCAATGTCACTGCCCCGGTCAGGGCGAAGGCTCTCCCGCACAGAATCTCTGCCCTGGGATCAAGTCCGATACTTGCAAGAGCAAGAATATTTCCTGCGAACACAGTGTCTGTACCCAGTGTCGCAGAACTTCCGACCTGCCAATACACACCGCTAAGTGCATTCCCGTTGATTATGTTGACAGAAGAGTTGCTTGCGGTTGTAAGCGTACTCCCTATCTGGAAAATGAAATCAGCATTGGGATTGCCCATGAAATCAAGAGTGAGCAGTCCTGTCAACTGCGCTTCTGTGTCAAAATGATAGACACCCGGAGTGAGTGTGGCATAGCCCTCTGAACCCAGAACAAAACCGGTATAGTCGTAAACAAACGGCAGGCCGGCCAGCGTATTGTATGCATCCACAGCATCTGCCATAGCAAGCTGGGCAACCCCGTCATTTGTGTGTATCGTTCCGCCGCTCACGGCTCCGTCAGGATAAAAACCGGTGACCGAAGTTCCCGGTGTCACACCCAGATTTCCGTAAATCTGAGTGGCAGGGTTTGGGGCGCTGTGTCCATTGGTCACTGTTTCGTGACCCAGAACTGCGAAGCTCTGCGCCGAACCCAGAATTGGTGTGGCTGATACCGGGGGAGGGCTGTAAAGAATCGCTGTCAATGCTGTTATTGTAAGTAAAGCAAAAAATTTGTACTTACTTTTGGATACTGTCTGTTTATACGATTCCCCTGTAAATATTCTCATACATTTCTCCTTTTGTTACTTTGTCAAGCCGAAGTAAGCATTGAATGTAACAGTTTAAAATTACGATCAGTCCCGAAGCGGACTTTCGCGTTCAGTCTTTTTTTCTTCCCATTGTCAGCAGCAGCACGATTCCGCCTGCGAGTGCAATACCTCCCGCGATTGGGGCAGGGGAAGTGTTCTGGTTTTCTCGGCAGTCATTTCCAGAGGGCCGATATCAACCACTTTTTCTCTGGTCGTGTAGGATATTCCCTGATACCCAAAGGCCGCTATCCCCAAAACAATAAGTGCGATGGCAATAACCAATAACTGTGGTTATTTTCATTTTTCCCTCCCTCTGTATTGTCAGTCCGGTTTATGATATGCTTGCTGCAGGATTTTCCCCCAAAATAATATAAGTAAGGTTCCATAAATTTTCGGGTATAAAGTTTTCAGAAAAACCGGATTTTTAGGAAAAATCCGGTTTTTTGAATACACAAAAAATTTCGTTTGCCTACTTATGTCCTGCCTATTTTTTTTCATTCTGGCACATGGCAGACCGGCTGCGCCAGTTCACGGGAGTCACTGGTGGCCGAATCGGGGATCGCTGTATATCAGGCATTTTTAAATTTGGCTGCGGTATCCCGGACAGCAGCACTTACTGTATTCCAGGCATTCTCCACACCGTCTTTAATCCGCTCCCAGTTGTCATCTCCGGCATTCCCCATTTCCTTCAGTTTAACCTTGGTCGCGTCAACTCCATGCTCAAGCTCTTCAATCTGAGTGGCATATTTGATATTGGCATCGGCTGCGGAATTCTTCGCCTGGGCCTTGAGTTCTGCCAGTTTGGCCTGTGCCAGCTCGACCTCTGCCTCTATCTTCTGTTTGTAGGCTTCTTTTGCAGTCATAACACAATCTCCTTTGTCAATGCAAAGTAAGCATTGAATGTAAAAATTTAAAATAATATGAAATCTGAAAAAACAACTGTGCATTAATCCTTCGTGAAACTTTGTGTCTTTGTGCCTTCGTGGCAGGAAGACGGGAATTTTTTACTGAAATCTTTTTCAGATTTCATATATACCGATACTTAAAACATTTTGGTAATTCTGCCGGGCGGATTTTAACCGCAGAGTAACGCAGAGTTTCCGCAGAGTCACACAGAGTTTTTCTTTGCGGAATTCAGATATGAATCTGAACATCTCCAAATGTTTCAGGTAATGGTATAACAGTCAGTTCCCGCGCGGACTTTTGCGTTCAGTCTTTTTTTCTCATGGTCATCAGCAGCACGATTCCGCCTGCGAGTGCAATACCTCCCGCGATTGGGGGCAGGGGAAGTGTTCTGGTTTTCTCGGCAGTCATTTCCAGAGGGCCGATATCAACCACTTTTTCTCTGGTCGTGTAGGATATCCCCTGATACCCAAAGGCCGCTATCCCCAAAACAATAAGTGCGATGGCAATAACTGTGGTTATTCTCATTTGTACCTCCCTTTATATTGTCAGTCCGGTTTATGATTCTGAAGGATTTTACCCAAAAATAATATATCCGAAGTTTGGCTGTAAGGGCTGTATCAAAATAAGCTGTTCCAAACCCTGAGGGTTTTTCGGACAGAAAATTGTACAGGTTATTTTGTTACAAACCCTAAGACTGCCGAAGTTTCGAAAATTTCGGCAGTCTTTTCCGATAAAGTATTAATTGAAAAATCCCTTACTGCGTGGTTTTCCGGCCCTGGATGAAACTGATCAGCACTGTGATAACGGCTATCACCAGCAGGATATGGATGAAACCGCCCATTGTATAACTGCTCACAAGTCCCAGCAGCCACAAAATTAACAGTATTACAGTAACTGTCCACAGCATGATAATTCTCCTTTCAGTCTGATTCAGATCCTCTGTCAGCCGGTGCTTTTCCGAACCGTCCGGCAGTGGCTGATCTGAGGTATTATGTTTAAAAAATTGCAGGATACATCTTGAGGCGGGACAGACATTCTTGTCTGTCCGTGAATTGCGGATCAGGAAAGACTGGACAGACAGGAATGTCTGTCCAGCGGGTTTAAATTCAGACAGATTTCTGCCTGACTCACATTCTATTTACCCACAGCTTTCTTGATCTCGCCAACCTTTTCCTGAACCTTCCCCTCTAATTTTTCGACCCTGCCTTCGGCTTTCAGATCGCTGCTTCCGATCATTTTCCCAGCGGCTTCCTTGATCGCTCCTTTTGCCTGGTGCATCTTGCCTTCTGCTTTGTCTCTTGTGCCTGATTTCATGGTATTTCTCCTGTATGATTTTGGTTTGGGTTAATGATGATTTCAGAAAGACTTCTTCTGCTTACACACAACTTTTCTGTGTTACGCACAGCGGCCTGTCGAACTCCGTATTTTTTTGGATTGTTTTTTCCAATAACAGATTGGTTTAACGGAAAAATGCCAGGGCAATATCAGAGATGGCATTGACCACAGGCCGGGCAAACCGGCCCGTACTCAGGCGGCGGGAATTTGCGCCCAGGAGAAATCCCAGTCCCACGCCTATCCCCAATACCACAAGAATTGTCTTGCCCTGATTTTCGCTGCCGTAACTCTTGACCTGATCATAAGTTTCGCTTACTGTCCGGGCTGTTTTGTCATAAGCCTCACTTACAGCATCCTCTGCTTTACCAAGAATTTCAGCGCCGCGTTCCATAGTGCTCTGCTCAGCAGCACTGTCGCTGCCTGATTCTTCTGCCATTTCCTGTTTGTGGGTCTTTTTTTTGCTGCTTTCGGTATCCATAATTATCCTCCTGAAAAAAATTAACTGTTAATGTTTTTTGACATATCTGCTTTCGGGTTAATGGCAGAAGTGCGTCCCTTCACTGGCCGGGTTCCGGAGCCGGTGCCTGCGGCATTTGCCGGAATTGTTCTCTTTATCCAGTCGGTGGCTGCCTTCACAGCAATAGCCTGCAGGGTCAGCTTCATCAGACCCGTGCCCTCTGCTCCGGCAATCCGGCCACCGAGTGAGCTGCGAATCTCCCCGGCAATGGAATCCATAATCCGCTCCAGGGGAGTGCTTTTTCTTATGAACATCCCGGAGACAAGCAGGCCAAGACCTGCGGCAGCACCTGCGGCCCAGTACGGAGAATCCTTCACATATTCGCGCCAATCCAGTTTCTCTTTGATACGGTCTCCGATTTGCCCCACTGTCCGGGAAATATTCTCTTCCCCGTTGGCTATATCCTGACGGATTTCTTCGGTACTGCGCTCGGCATCCGCTTCCTTTGTATTACTCATATTCTTTTTTTCAGACATTCCTTATCCTCCTTTTCAGTGTTTAGGTGATTTCTGAAAATAAATATACCATTTCAGTTCACAGGCACAATGCACAAGCTGGAAGCTTATGCTGCTTTGGTGGGATATTCTTTTCTGGAAATCACCTTACATTGTCTTCTGTGCTTTAAGGTTTGATTTCCTCAATTGCCTGCACCCGGTGAAGACAATGATGACACCGATTAAAGTAAGCAATGCTCCGGTGACAGTCGCGGCAGTGACGGGGGACATATATGAAGCAAGTTTGATGATCATTGCAGCGCACAGACACAGAAATGCTGCAAAACTGATGGCCGCTCCTGCCGCTACTGTTAAGACTCCGCTGCGGACAGCCCGCACCTTTTCGCGAATTCCCTGGATCACGAGTTCAATTTCATCGTGAACCACCGCGGCTGATTTGCCGGCAAGCTGTCCCAGCAGTTCGGTCAGGGATTCACGCTGTACTGCAGGGTCCCTGTCTGTGATTTTGCTGTTCATTGGAAAATGGCCTCCTTACCTGCGTCTTAAAACAGAGCCGATAATCAGACCGACACCTCCTGCCATCAGCATGCTGCGCCAGGGGTTCTGTCCGATGTATTCCCGGACACCGGCATCTGCCTGCTCATATTCGAACTGCCGGACATATTCTGCTGACTGATCCAGCCACTCGGATGCCTGCTTTCCGCACCGGGCTATGCCGGACTGTGCTTCCTGATATGATGCTGTTTTTTCGTACAGAATTTCAGCAGCATTATGCAGCTTTTCAGCAGTAATATTTTTTACATTATCAAAGCGGGTTGGCTTATCCAAACCCTGGAACTCTGCCGCTGTTTCTTCGTTTTTGTCAACTGATGTATTGTATGTTTCCACAGTTCACCTCATAAAAAGTTAAAGGGTGATGATTGCCGTCAATAACGGGGCATCTCAGTCTTTTGCAGCCGATGCGAATCAATCCCATGTTCTCGTTGCACGATCACTTGCCTGCTGGCTGCAAAATTTTTTACCGGCCAGGCTGATACCAATTCACCATTGATTTGATACAATATTGTCAGTTTTTCCGCAGTTCCTGCTGTGCAAAAAACCGCTCTGCTTAATTTTTGGGTAGTACATAACCAATTTAGTTTTTATACAATCCCCTCTTGAGAGGGGGCAGGGGGTGTGTTACTGGACTGTGCAGTTCCGGACACACCCCTGCCCCTCTCAAGAGGGGAATTGATACCATAAAATCCAAATTGGTCATGTAGTAGTGGGTGAGATCGGTTGACCTCCCTGTTTTAACCGCAGATTCACGCAGAGTTTTCCACAGAGTGACACAGAGTTTTTTCTGCCGGAAATTCAGATGCTGAAAAATCAACCGGTTTGACCCACTGCCAATTTTTGCAATCCTCCGGGCGTGTGCAAAAAACCGCTTTGCTTAATTTTTGGGTAGTGGGTGAGATCGGTTGACCTCCCTGTTTTAACCGCAGAGTCACGCAGAGTTTTCCACAGAGTGACACAGAGTTTTTTCTGCCGGAAATTCAGATGCTGAAAAATCAACCGGTTTGACCCACTGCCAATTTTTGCAATCCTCCGGGCGTGTGCAAAAAACCGCTTTGCTTAATTTCTGCACTCCGCCGGATCTGCAAAAAACCGCTTTGCTTAATTTCTGCACTCCGCCGCATTGTATAAAACCAATGGCGAATTGGTATTATTTGCAGTCTGCAGAGACCTTCCCTGCAGACTGCGGAACTTTTTACCTACCTGTCCTGCTGACTACTGGGTTACGGTCGTATGAGTTTTGGTTGTGGTCGAGGTGGTTTCCTTTTCCACAGCGGGCTTTTCGGTCGTGGTCGTAGTGGTAATTTTCCGAACCACAACTTTTTCAGCGATCCGACTATCCCCTTCACCAGTGTAGTAAACCGTCACCGGCAGACCTGACCTGACAGTCTCCATGGATACAGGTGCGCCTGTCTCGTCAACATAGGTAGTGGTCTTCGTATAACTGTAGGTCGTCGGAGATGAGCCGGTTTCCGTCTGAACCACTATGGTGTCGGGGTTAATCTGGCTGATTGTCCCTGCTGTTTCCGTTGTAGTGACAGTCACCTTTTCCTGCTGGGCAAATAACGTGCATGGCATAATCAGAACTGCCAGTGCCAATACGAGCATCATTACTGTTTTCATGAACTCTCCTTTTTGTGAAATACGTCTTTTTTCATGTATCTGAAACCTGCAGAGACATTCCCCGCAGGCTGCAAAACTTTGTACCGGCCTGACTGACTACTCAATTTGGGTCGTCCGACTTTTGGTCGTTGTAGTGGTATTCTCTTCAATCACGGGGCTTTCGGTCGTGGTCGTGGTGGTCTGCTTCTTTTCGATCACGGGTCTTTCGGTTGTGGTCGTGGTTTTCCGGGTCACTTCCCCCGAACTTTCGTAAGTGGGAGACGATGAACAGGCTGCAAAGGTGATCATCATCATAAGAGCTGAACAGGTGATAAATATCTTTCTTTTTTTCATTGCGGTTAATCCTCTCTGCAAACTTGCTGCAAAAAAATTGTTTGTAACATCTTTTAGGCAGAGGCTGATATGAAAACGGGATCACAGCCTCCAGGAGTAAGGTTTGGTTATATTCTGCCCACAACGAGCAGTACCACCAGAATAATCAGTACCAGTCCGACTCCGCCGCCGGGTCCGTATCCCCATGACCGGCTGTGCGGCCAGACCGGGAGCATTCCCAAAAATGCCAGTATCAGTATTACGAGCAGTATTGTGCCAAGTGTCATTTTCATTCTCCTTTAAAAGTGATTTGTTAAGCAGGCAAACAAAAATTTCCGTGTATTCAAAAAACCGGATTTTTCCGAAAAATCCGGTTTTTCTGAAAATTTTATGCCAGAAAATTTATGGAACCTTACTTATCCGAAACAGATCGGTTTCAGGTTTATTTCACAACAAGGCTGTTTTTGACAGATTTGACGCCATTCACCGATGCCGCCACTTCCACTGCCCTGGCGGAAACCTTTGCTGAATCCACGAAACCGCTCAACTGCACGACTCCCTTGAAAGATTCAACATCGATCTGGAACACCTTAAGCATCGGATCATTGAATATTTCCGCCTTGACTTTGGAAGTAAGGACAGAATTGTCAACATACTCCCCGGTGCTTTCCTGGTTTCGGGTTCCGGCACAGCCTGCAATGAATGCAAGCAAAACAAGTACTGTAAAAATACGCGAGACAAAATTTGTTCTGTTCATAATTTCTCCTTTATGCAATATGATATGAGAGATACACCTCAGAAACAGGCGGCTTCCTGCCGGAAGTTTCAGTTGGTCATGATTCCCGATTGTTATGCTCCTGACTACCCTTTATGTATTTTCATGTATAAATTTTTCAGTAATCCCGGTTTTTCCGGAACCCTTTTTTTATACATGAAAACTTCCAGTGTTACTTATCCCTGCTTCTGTAACTTCAATTTCCGTGCCATGTTTCCGAAAAACAGTGTTATATTTTACATCATTCTGATTTTTTTAAATAATTGATTAAAAAATATTTGCTGGGACTGCATTGTCAGCCATATAAAAAAAGGTTATATTTAACCTGTGATTAAATATGACCTTTTTTTCGGTTTCTTTTTCCATTCATGATTCTCTCATATTCATTTTCGTTTACCCTGTTATGCAACACCTGCTGACAAAATTTGTTGCATTCTGAACAGATTAAAAATACAGGTTTGTCAGGGCCGGTCAGGGCTGCAGTAAGCAGGCCGCGTGTGCTGAAAGTCCTGCACCCGGGGCGGAAAAAATTTCCGGTCTGATTTTCTCAAAGGGTATGATTTTCTCAAAAAATATGCTGTCCAAAACATTTACCTCATCTTTTTCCGCTTCTGCGAATTCAAAAAAAGATACTTTTAACAATTGTGATTTTGACAGTTCCTCATCCATATCCAGTTGAAACCGCACAGGCCCCCGGTATTGCTGATTTTCACCAAACCGGGTATGAAGCGCGTATGCGGACCCGGGATCTGACCATGACGTTGCAATGGCAACATGTCCTTTGGGAAACGGAGCCACTTCCGCATCTGTATAATCCAGGGGCGCAAGCGCGACTTCCGGCTCCACCAGATCGTCCTTTTCACCGTAACAGATCAGCCATTTTATCCCCTTTTCCCGGATTCCCCTGAAATTCAGGGTTCTGTCAAACAGTCTGACCGGCAGGGTTCCGTCTTTTGTGACCGGGATATTGTAAGACGCGAAACTCATGTCCGTGATACCCAGGGGAAGATCCGTGCGATCATTTTCCAGCCAGTAATTAATAGCTGTTGCAGTCTTGCTGATTTTCACCCTGTCACCGTTGTTGGTGCTGAGCATCACCATATCCCGGATAAAAGCCGGAACCGGCCCCTCATTTTCTATGCTTTTGAGTTTGTAAACCCATGCCATCAGCTTTCCGTCTGCAACCCTGTTTCCGTTCGGGAGGGTTTTTGTTCCATAGGCAAGGTTATTGAAAGATTTGGGCAGATTTTCCAGAAAACCGGACAGACTTCTGCTCCGGGTTCCGTCCATTGGAGAAACACAGGTAATCAGGGCATCCACAAGTCCGTCCAGTTCTCCGGAAAGAATATTGCACACTGCCGAGTAACCGCCCTGACAATACCCGTTCAGTGTTACAGGTTTTCCATGTACGGCTTTGATGATTTCACAGAAATACTTCGTATCCAGAGCGTCATCCTCACCTTTCATCACCTGAACCGCAGGTGTTGTGCTTATGTCTTTCAGTATCCGGATATAGGTGGGAATCGACATGTTGGCATAGCAATGCGCATAGCTCCGGTTATCGCCCGGCAGGAACCCCAGTATATTCGCTCCAAGCACATAAGGCGGAAGGATAAGGATCGGCTTGGCATCTTCCCGGATTTTGACACTGCTGTCTGTCGGATATATCCGGTAAAGGATAAACCGGCCGGTTTCCGCTGTCTTTACATCTCTGCCGCGTTCAAAATGAAATCCGAATTCAGGTTCAACATCCCTGATGGCCTTTGGATAAACATTTGCCACCGAATCCATCATATTTGACTGACGGGCAATATATGCTTCCATCCTGTCGCCTTCCAGATTCAGAACAGTGTTGACCCATGCGTTCACCGCTTTTGGCATTTCCCGGTTACTGTAGTCGCTGACTGCCTTTATACTGCCCGTAAAATAGCGGCTGCAGGTATCCATATTGAACGTAAAAAGATCCATATAAGACTGGAAACTGTCCATCGGGTGGGCGTTCTGAACTCTGACCTGCTCGGCATTGGAAAAATAATCTGCAGCAAGCTGAAAAGGAGCCATAAAATCATTGAAATATTTTGAAAAACCGGTAATGTAATTCTGACAGACATTCAGGTGATCTGTCATTATCTCAATGGGCGATAACATTTTTTCCGGTGACTGCTGATATCCGCTGTCTGTATTCGTAATAGTTGTCATTGTAATCTCCTTATAGTATAATTTTCCCATAACGCATCCAATATTCCATAAGCAATTGAAAACTGACAAATTCCACAATGTATCCTTTCTGCAATATCATAAGTAGGCAAATAAAAATTTTCGTGTATTCAAACAACCGGATTTTTCCAAAAAATCCGGTTGTTCTGAAAATTTTATGCCCGAAAATTTATGGAACTTTACTTAATGGCATGATGCACCGTTGCCGCACCCGGTATCAGGCCGGATGCTCTGAAACCTGCGTTCCGGCTGCTTTCCGATGGAAAAAATGATTTTTTTCCGTGCGATTCATTCTTTCATAACTGTATACAAAGCAATCTTTGTGCCATGCTGCCAATATTCAGGGTTGCATCACATATCATTCTGAATTTTAATGATAATCAGATTATAAGCATTTGCCGGGCTGTCATTGGCAGCCATATAAAATAGGTTATATCCGACCTGTGGTCATATATGACCCCAATTTGGTGATCCCTGTCACTGAATTCGGATGAAGTCCTGATAATTATGGATTTGCCGCTTACCGGTTCGCCATTGGTTTTATACAATGCGGAGGATTGCAAAAATTAAGCGGAGCGGTTTTCTGCACACAAATCCGGCGGAGTGCAAAAAGTAAGCAAAGCGGTTTTTTGTACACGCGCAACAGCGGAAAAACTGACAATATTGATTTGATGCAATGGGGAATTGGTATTACATGGGAAGAAGAGTCAGAAACAGGTCTTAACACAGCGGCACAGACTGGAACCCTGTCCCGGAAAGCGAAAAACTGTTTGTGTATGAGGGCTGGAATGTGGTAAAGGAAAGCACCTTCACTGGCGGGAGGACTTCGGTGAAATATTACGTATGGGGACTTGACCTGAGTCAGTCTTTGCAGGGAACCGGTGGCATAGGCGGGCTGCGGTCGCAGTATCACGATAAATCATGCAACTCATCTGCCCGGCAGATTCTGCGAGAGGACTGATAATGACCAGTTGACCGGGGCGTTGCCCACCAGTGACTGTCAGAACCGCAGATTCATGCAGATTTCACGGATGACGCGGATGACCGGCCCTGCATCTGCGGTTCTGACCCTACTGCTGTCAGAACCCGGATTCTCAGGATGAGCGGAATACAGGAAAAGACGGGGCAGGAAAGCCGGAAACTGTGCTACAGGGATGGAACAGAGGATTATGAGGATTTTTTCTGTCTGATTCTGTTCAGGTATTCTTCAATTTCTTCGGGTGACAGTCCTTTCAGCCGGTCTTCTGGTCTTAACCCCTTCAGCCGGTCTTCTGGTCTTAACCCCTTCAGACGGTCTTCGGGCCTTAACCCCTTCAGACGGTCTTCGGGTCTTAACCCTTTCAGCCGGTCTTCAGGCCTGAATTTTTTGAAAAGTTCCTCCGGTCTCAGATTTTTCAGAATCCTGTCAATATCCTCCGGGGTCAGGCTTCCGAGAACCTCCTCTTTTGTCTCCCTGAGATAGTCGTTTATCGTATAAGGCATGGTGATTCCCTCTATTCTGTATTTTTCAAACAGCCGGTTCATGATGCCGCTGACCGGCGTCTGCCATTTATAATTTTCCGCACCGTATTCCACTTTGTCCGGCACCGCGCTGGCCTTTCTGATTTGCCTGCTGGTGATTGCCGTATTCATTCCGGAGCCAAAGCCTTTTCAGATATTTGTGTTCCGGGTTGTGCTTGCACTGGCTGCGGCAGGATTTGGCGCAACCATTCCGGGTTTTCTGAAAGTGGAACTGCCCCTGTGGAAAAAAGGGCTGATTTCCGCAACCAGGGCCATTGCCCTGTTTGTGGTGGTGTATAAGGTCAATCCGCAGGAACTGATTCATCAGCCGGCACCGCCGGGAGTAGTGCAGAAAATGAAACAGCCGCTTTCCGGGGTTATTGTGGATGAAAACGGAAATCCCCTGCCTGATGTGAAAGTGATGATTCAGGGATTTGATGTTGAAAAAATGACGAATGCCAAAGGATCATTTTCATTTGAAATTGAAGCGGAAAAAGAGCAGAGTGTGAAACTGATTGTGCAAAAACAGGGATTTGAAACCACGCACCAGTATGTTTCTCTGGGAAATACGTCTGTCAGTCTTCCCATGAAAAAGAAAGGACAAGGCAACGACATAGAGGGTAAATGGAATAAAGACAAAGCTAAACAGATTGTAATGAAATATCTTAATGATTATGGTGACTTTAAGAAATACGGAGTTGACTGCGGATTAAAAAAAAGATGTGAAGTTATTCATCAGATACTTGGAGAATATAATATACGTTATAATCATAAAGAAACTATTATGGTAGTAGCATCTACAACTACAAAAGAAAATGTTTGCCATGCCTGCGGTCATGCTTTAAGTTTTATTGAATTTGTAAGAAATGAAAACGGTTGGAATATCGGGGCAATAAATATGAACGCATTCCACTGGGGACAATGGGGAGAAATAAATCCTGAAGAAATTAAAGTATTGGCAATAGGTGAGAATATTTTTGGAGTAATAGTAATAACAGAAGGAGGAAATCAAGGAATATCTGTAACAGCCACTGAAATACATGCTTATATTGGGGATGAATTTCGGGAAATTTTTTCAGCTATAACAAGTACAGATGATTCCGGCTAAAATCCCTTCCCTGTATGCGGGGTCATTTCATGCCCCATGCGACTGTCCGGGTTATTAAGGATGCGGCGGCGGATCCGGCTACCAGCGGGTTCATGACCCCGGGGTGGGACGATCTCACCGCCGCCTGTGTTCCGCCCGGCAGCCGGGCGGAACACAGTGGTACAGATTTTCTTAAATTATACACTGACGCATGGACGGGTCAACTCAACATACAAGGACAGGCCATGAATCCTCAGAACCGCCTAAGGAGCGTGCAACAATTCGCATAACCGCATGATGTATTTTCTCAATGCGCTCTGTCAGAGATCTTGCTGCGGGATGTTTTTCTCCGGATGTGCTGAGGGGAATATAGGTCATCCATGCCGGGGCCGGAAACGGGGAAAAACTTCTTTCCAGGGAAAGGGATAAGCCGTGTATTTCCAGCGGACAGTCTTTTTTCAGTTTTTCTTTGGGGAAGGCTGTCACTTTGGATTCAAACGCATTGAACACAACCGATATGTGCGCGGGATTTTCAGGTTCTTCTGTACTGCGTTTTGCCCAGGTCAGACGGGGAACAGCAATCTGTCCCTCCCGAAGCAGGGTGTCCTGTATCCACAGATCTTCAGAAGACAGGCTGCCTGCACCGGTACGCCGTTTTTCAGTTGTCAGGGACAGAAATTTTCCCGCAATGCCGCTCTGCTCTTTTGAAGGATACAGATCAAGAACAAATGCGGTTTCCCTTTTTTCAGTTTTTTCAGAGAGTTCATCAGGTTCATCCGCATGATGGGCAAGGCCGGACAGCACATTTCCCAGGGCTCTGGTGATTGTCATGCCATCTCCGGGCCGCAGCGCATGGATTTTCAGGGTATGATATTTTTCGTGAAGCAGCAGATAGCGCGTGATTTCGGTTCCAAGCACATCTGCCGAAGATTTTTCAATCAAGGGGACAATTTCGCCGGTCAGGGGAAGCGCGTTTGCCATCAGGGACAAAGCCGCCTTTGGTTCTCTGTCTGTGTCCGGAACCATTGCCACTGCATAAAACCCCAGCATATCGGCGAAAACAAAACTTTGACCCGGTTTGAGGCCCGGAAGAATAAAAGGAAAGCGGCTGACATCCAGTTTTTTTGCTGTTTTTTCAATTTGGGAAGAAGTCATAAGGTCTTCATACCGGGAAAAATAAAGCAGCGTATCATAGGCATAATGCCATGCAATGCGTATGGGATGATGCGGCAGTACAATCAGTCCCACAGTTTTGCCGGAAAGAGAGCGCACTTCCACTGTGTTTGCCAGTGCCAGAAGAGGATCGCCTTCCTCAAGGGCTGCAATCCAGGCATTGATATACTCCTCCGCAACTTTGCTGGTCTGGGTATGAATCAGTCCCAGAAGCCCGCATCCGTTTTCATTTGCCATATTGCAGAGAGAACGTGATGCATCTGCAAGCCGCTTCCATACGGCATCAGAACGGCTCTCCTGTTTCATCGGCTCATAACTGAGATTTCCCACACGGGAACCGTCAGAACGCACTGTAATCCACCACCGCCCGATGGCATCGGTTTTTGTCATCCAGTCTGTTTCAATATCCCGAATCAGCGGGGGACAGTAGACTTTCCCTTTCTTTTCAAATTCCCGAAAACAGATAAAGTCTTTGTTATCCAAAATAAACCTGTCTCTGCTGGTGCAAAGTGTGAGAAACTCTTCTTTGTTCTGAATGGAGATAAGGCCGTCTGCAAGGGAACGGAAAGATCTTCCTCCTCTGGATGTCGTCACAATTTCAGGCTTATCCCCCACAGTCAGGATAAAATCTTCACTGCACACCGGTTCAATATCCTCGCTGCTGCTCCCTATGGCCTGAATCTGAACCATTGTCTGGAATGTTGAACCGTTTTCCAAATCTTCAGGAAAATCTTCTTCGGTAAATGCGGCTTTCTGCTGAGGTTTGCCGGAATGAAGGATTCTCTTTTCTGCCAGTTCATCCTCATCTGCAACAATCTTTACAATATATTCCACTGCCCCTTTTTTCAGGTCTTTGGGTTCAATCTCCCACCGAACCTCAAGTTTTGTCCTGTCTTTGGATGATACAGGGGTTGGATTCAGGATAAATTTGGGGCGTTCTCCCTCTCCTCCCTCTTTCAGGCCAGACCATGCAAAGGGTTTGGTCTTGGATGTTTTTTGCCAGGGTACAATTTTTATCTTTTTCAAACTTGATAAGTCAAAGATTCCCGGCTGAATTTCATTGAGCCAGAGATGCGGACAGTCTCTCAACTGCAAAACTGCATCATGCCAGTGCTGCCCCGCAGTTGTGCGTATGAATCGCGTATTTGTCAATATCCGTAAGATGTTCATACGCGAGCGCATCGGTCACAGTATGGAAATCATAGAGATTGCCCAGTATAAAGCGGCAGATATTACGAATCCGGAGGTATGCATCACCCAACTGTCTGAGGATATTGTCAGAAGATTGAAAAGACATTTTATCAAATGAGAAGCAGAAAGTTAGTCAACGGATTTCGGTTCGATTTTGATTTCGATTCTTCTGTTTCTCTGACGCCCTTCTACAGTATCATTGGAAGCCACCGGCATCGTTTCACCATAGGCTACAGTCTGTATCTGAGAAGAATTCACCCCGCTCTGTATCAGCAGGTTCATGACGGATTCTGCCTGTTTTCTGGATAATTCCATATTATAGGATTCTTTTCCCTGGCTGTCGGTGTGCCCGTCCACACTCACTCTGATTTGTGGATATTGGGCCATGACTTGTGCAATACGATGGATCTCCGAATACAATTCTGGTTTTATAGTTGCAGAGTTTGCATAAAAAAATGCATCTACTTTCAGTGTGATGTCTATCAGATTCCCTTTTCTCCGTAAGGAAGCAGCTTCAGATGCGGCCAGTGCTTGACGAAACTCTTGTTCCTGTTTGTCAATCATTTGACCATCTGCCCCAAGCCCTGTAGATCCGCCGACTGCGGCACCAACTGCTGCCCCAATCAGTGTGGATTTAGTATTCTTCCCGATGAGTTGACCAGCTAAGGCTCCGGCAGCTGCACCGCCTGCTGTACCATATGCTGCACCTTTATCTGTATGATATTTACTATCGGTTATAAATTTCGCTGGCGTGTGTCTCTTTTTTGCCTCCAAATCGGTAAACGAGTCTTCAGAAGGGCGGCTAACCTTATCCCGTGAAGCATCTTTCAAATACACATATAACGATGGCGTTATAATCAAAATACTTACAATAATTACCCATCGTATTTTCTTTAAAAAGTTCATTTAATCTCCTTTTAGTATAATGGTCTGACGCTTCCGCGTCATGGCTGACGGTGAAGTAATTTCAGAATTTTTTATCTTTTCGGTTCTTTTTACCGAATAAGAGATATTATTTTAAAAGATTTATTCAGAAAGTCAAGTCTTTTGGTATACTGATCCAATTTTGGTTTCTTCGGGCATACTTTTTTTTTCATGCCGGATTGCGGAAAAACGGCTATTTCCGGCTCAGAAATATTCGGAAACAGGTTGAAAAGGCATGTTTTCAGATTTGAACAATTTCTGTGCAATAAAAAACCAAACTTGGATCAGTATAGCACGGAAACTGCATGTATGCCTGAACATGCCTTTTCAGTCTGTCAGCAGGATTTTTCAGGCCAAAAGCGGATGAACTTTTCAGGTCGGACAGTCAAGCAAAAATCATGCCGAAAAAAACCAAAATTGGATCAATATAGTGATTTTTTCACAGATACGATCTTCCTGTTTTCCGTCAGGAAAACAGGAAGACAGTTAGGTTCTGTCTGTATTAATAGTTCCACTATTGTCAACTATTGTTTTCGATCTGTTGACTATAATAAAAATCGGATAGAAAATAATCGATGATATGGTCATCTGAATCAAAAATATGAAAGGGTATAAATTTTTGCTTACAGGCATATATCCGTAATATAAGCGAGCAAATAAAATGAGATTACATATGATAGCCGCAAAAACAAGTCCATTTTTAAAAAACAATGGTCTTGCAAAATAGGGTGTACCCCCTAAATAACCAATGATCGGTGCAGTTGCATAAAGAAAGCCCATGTTGACAAATTGGATTGTTCCTACAAATTTTATTGAAATAAAAGAAAATAATCCCAGTAAAATGCCAAAAAGAAAGCCTTTATCAGAACCGAATAAATAACCTGCAATCAATATAATCGGGATTATAAAATAATATGAATAAAATGTGTGGATATCCCAGATTGAGAAGATATAGAAAGTAAATAAGAGACAGACGAGTAAAAGGATAAAGAATATTGCAATATGATTTTTCTCTTCTGATTGATTATATTTTGGTTTGAGAAATCCAATAAACAGAAGTGCTGACAAATACCAGAAAAAATAAATGTTATCAAAATTCATGCCAAATTTTACTATTTCGCTGAACTCGCCTTGAACCAATATAACTGGCATAGCAAAAAATAAAAGCTGCAAGGCTTTTCTGAAACCATAATAAAATGAGATTACCAATAATGAAGAAGTGAAAAATACATCAAAATGAATGGAAAAATTACCAAAATTGAAGGACATTGCGCCAATTAAAAATAATGGTAATACGAAATAAATTTTTGAAAACTCTCTTTTGTTTTCTATTTGAATAAAATTATTATTGTTTGAAATTATGGGAATAGATATTCTAAGTAACCCGCTTAGAAAACCTGATATACTATACATACAATAACTGATCAGGTTGAAAGGCGGAATATAAAATACATCATCGATATAAACAGGATATCCATTTGTTTTTTGCATAAAATATGAAATTAAATTTGGAAAAAAAATGACAATTCCGCTACCCAATCCAACCATTTTTCCAAAACGATATCCTAAAAAAAATACAATGATTATCTGGAGCAGATTCAGTTGCAATGTCCAATTTGAAACTCGGATTGAACAACAGGAAATGATACCAATGATTGTCAAAATAACGATTTGTATATGCCATTTTGTGATAAATGCATCATCAGATATGGAAAAAGAAGGAAATTGTTTGTTGAAATTTTCTATTGATTGAAGATTTATAGCACTGGAATCTGAATGAAAAATGGGGTAATTTCCTGCTTTGGATTTCAAAAAAAGGAGAGGGTAGAAGAAAAAAAGAGCTAAAACAGATTGAGCCATATAAATAAAAGAGTATAGGTAAGTGCCTAAGTGCATATCTCCATAGCACAGCCTGATAAAAAAAGTTATTCCATAAATGATGCCGGAAATGATGAATGCGTTTTTTATGAAATACCGCTTTTCAAAGCAAACAGTACCCCCCAAATATCCAAGCAGAGGGGCAATATCATACAGAAAACCCAAACTGAAAAAATGATAATAATCATCTGTTTTTATAGAAATACATGTTAAAATTCCCAATAATAAACCAAAGATAAAACCTTTTTCCGGGCCAAGAAGATAACCCGCGATCAGAAAAAGTGGAAATGTTAAATAATATGCCCGAAAAGAGTAATATTCCCATAGGGGATAAATTACAAAGGCAAGTGATAAGGATATGAAGAATAAGAGGATAAATAAATCATTTTTATTTTTTTCTTCCGATTTATGATTTGCAATTCTTAGATATCCAATAATCAAACTGGCTGATAAATACCAAAAAAAATCAGCCGTTCCGAAATCTAAACCAAATATCAATTTATCTAATGGTCTAATATCAAGTATAATAATCGGTATAGAAAAGAGCAGGATTTTTAAGGCTGATCGAAATCCATAATAAAATGATATAAGCAATACAACAGATTTAAACAATATTGAAATATTAATCTGAATAGTTTTGGAAAAATAGCAATTAATACAGAACAGAAATAATAACAGCGTGAAATAAATCTTTTTAGAAGATTTTTTCTCATGAAGATCTATAAAATCATAACGCTCTGACAGTTTAAAGATCGTCTCTTTTGTTATGGCACTTAATAAACCGATAATGCTGTATAATCCATATGTTAAAGGGCTAAGAGCGTAAAATATTAAAATATCTATTTCATTATTTCCTCCGAAAATCATGCTTTTCAAGCTAATTTCATCTATTTTGAAATACAGGTCTATATATATTAAAAAATTGGGAAAAAATATCAATAAGCCTGAAATCAGACCTGTTTTTTTACCATAACGATAACCAATAATAAATGCTATCAATATCTGTATTTCAGCAAAACTGAGTTTACCCGATGGAAGGTATAATGCAAAGCAACAAAACATACCCGTAATTGTGAGCATAATAATTTTGAAATATCGGATCGCTGTAAACGGATTATCAATAGATACCGGATAAGGGTTACTTTGGGATTTATATTTTTTTATAAACATCAAAGGATAAAATACCAGCATTGAAACGATTGTCTGAAAGAAATAAATGAGTGGATATAAATAATATCCCCAATTAATACTGCCATCATACAGCAGATCAATAAACGCTATTCCACAAATAATAGTTCCAAGTTTAAAACCATTTCTAAAATATGTCTTTTTTTTAAAATATTTTGTGCCTCCCAAATACCCTATTATCGGTGCAATTTGAAATAAATATCCAGTAAAAAAATTAATGTTTTCAAATGGTTTTACATAAATAAATGGGAATATATCCACTAATACACCAAATAAAAATCCTTTCTGTGGCCCCAATAAATAACCGGAAAGTAGCAACAAAGAAAAAATAAAAGGATATGATTTAAAAGAGTATTTCTCAAAGACTGGATAAATATAAAAACATAATGCTAAAGAAATAATCAACAAAGGATAAAATATAATCGTAGCTGCTTTTTCATCGTTTTTTCTGTAATTAGTATCAAGAAATCCGCTCAAAAGCAGTGTCGATAAATACCAGAACATACCGATCTGATAATAAGAATAACTTATACCTAAATGAAGATCTGGTATGGGAGAAATATTTAATATGATTAATGGTAATGAAAAAAGAAATAGGGTTAGTGCAGCCTGAAATCCGTAATAAAATGAAAACAATAGAAGTAATGGTTCAAAAAAAACGGAAAAATTTATCCTGAAAAAATCGTTGAATCTATAAGAAAAAAAGAAAAACAATAGAGGAAGTGTAAAAAATATCCAATCTGGAGATGTTTTTCTCCTTAGAGTCACAAAAGCATATCGATCTGCCAATATAGGAATGGCTTTCCGTAACACACCGCTGAAAAAACCAAGCATACTGTGTAATAAGTAAAAAATCAGACTGTGCATGTATATGGAAATGAAATCGAAACAATAATATCCTCCGAATATTTTTTCTCTCAAACTTAGTTCATGATTTTCCGTTATATATAAAAATATATATAAAAACAGGTATGAAATATAATTCGGTAAAAAAATGAGGAATCCCGAAATTAATCCAACCTTTCTTCCGAAGCGGTATCCTAAAATGAAAGAGATAAAAATCTGGAGCGGAGTCAGATCAGTCGAAAAGTATTCAAAACTAAGCCGTACAGACGATAACATTCCAATAATTACAAATATAACTATTTGGAAATAATTAAATTTTGATAATTTTTCATCTTCAGAAATGGTAAAAGGCATGGATTTTGACTCAGAGTCATCCATAGCCTGGAAATAGTTCAGGCCGGATACAATATCACTAATCTGTTTTTTTCCCGGTTTTACAATGGCGGATTCAAAAGAGTGGATAGTATCTTTATCTCCGATTGTGTCCTCCGGGATTTTTTCTTTCGAATTTCTGATAAACTCTTTCTGTTTTTCCAATTTCCATTGTAGCAGTTTTCTTTGTTTCTCTCTTTTTATATCCAGCATCCTATTAGGAAGCTCTGACAGAATATACATCACAGCCAGAATATTTCCGAAGAAAGATGCCAAAAACCATTTAAATCTGGAATATCCGATCTGCCCTGCACGATACGCTGCAAAGCTTCCCGCTATTGCGATGAATATAATACTGAAAAAAATATTGAATAATGAGGTTGAATCAAAATCCATTTTATTTATCCTTTAATGCTGTGAACCTTACTACCGGACAAAAATATTATATCATTTATAATTACAGGAAGTTAAAATT
>CAZHPS010000050.1:0-22067 GCA_964534335.1 uncultured Desulfobacterales bacterium | reverse complement strand
CTTTGACCAGAATATCCTCTGTCATATAGGTTTTGATGTCAGCATACTGCGCGCGTGTGGTGACATCCGGATTCTGATTTTTCTGAAAATGAATGCCAAGCACATCATACGCGCTGAAATCTCTGACTTTGTCCGCAAGTTCAGGCCGGTAAAGCAGGGTTTTCATTTCCGGCAGAAAATAAAAGGACATATTGCGGAAATAGGCTTGTTCAAAAGAGCGGGAAAGGCTGGACAGAAATTTTTTCAGGCGCAGGGGACGGGGCAGAGTATCCACATGGGGCCAGATTTCTGAAAGAGGTTTGATTACATGCCTGCGGACAGAGCGCGGAATTCTGTCGCGGATAGTTGCCTCCATTCTGTTCATATAATAGCGGTTGACATATCCGGCAAAGGTTTCATCCCCGCCGTCTCCGGAAAGCGCAACCGTGACTTTGCGCCGGGCCATCTGGGAAACATAATAGGTGGGAATCGCGGAAGCATCTGCAAAAGGTTCATCCAGATGCCATACAATTTTTTTCAGCACAGACAAAGCATCGGGTTTTACAACAAATTCCGTATGGTCAGTATGATACTGTTCCGCCACCATCCGGGCATAGGCCAGTTCATCAAATTTTTTCTCCGAAAATCCAATGGAAGCGGTTTTGACCGGTTCTTTTCCCATGAGCAGGGACATGGAAGCCACGACCGCGCTGGAATCCACGCCCCCGCTTAAAAAAGCACCCAAAGGCACATCACTCATCAGACGCAGTTTCACAGATTCATCAAATATGGATTTCAGTTCTTCTGCTACAGAATTCTCATCTTCCGGTTCAGAAGAATGATTCATATCCAGTTCCCAGTATGGCCGTATGGCAAATGTTTCCGGAGTGCAGACAGCAAGATGGGCAGGCGGAAGTTTGCGGATATGCTTGAATATACTCATGGGCGAAGGCACATAACCGAAACTGAGATAGGCATCCAGCGCATGAAAATCCATTTCTTTGGGAATTCCGGGAAGTGCGGTAATGGCTTTGAGTTCAGAAGCAAACATCAGACGATTGTGGTCACATAAATAATACAGCGGTTTTTTCCCTACCCGATCCCGCACCAGCATCAGTTTCTGCTTTCTGACATCCCACAGGCCAATGGCAAACATGCCCCGCAGTTTTTCCGCAAAATTTTCTCCCCACTGTTCATACGCGTAAATAATGCTTTCCGTGTCACTCCGGGTACGGAACCGGAAACCCTTTGCTTCCAGAATCTTCCTGAGTTCCGGAAAATTGTAGATTTCGCCGTTGAACACCACCTGTATGGAACCGTCTGCATTGGACATGGGCTGTTTCCCTGCTTCCAGATCTATGATGCTGAGACGGCGATGTCCCAGACCAATGCAGGTGTCTGTATAAATGCCTTCTCCGTCCGGGCCCCGATGGATCATCATGCTGTTCATGGTTTCCACCTGATTTTTTTCCACCGGTCTGCTGTCCCTGTGATATATTCCGCAGATTCCGCACATAATCCGCTCTCTTTCCTTTGGTGTCAGTGAGTGTTCACTGCTTTTTCTCTTTGAATATTCTGTCCAGTTCGCTTTTGAGAAAATCACTCAGATATATATATCCTTTGTGATTCAGATGCTCTCCGTCTGTAATGGAATACTGTCGGATCAGTTGTCCTTTTTCATCTGAAAGTGCCTTGTGAAAATCAATGAAAAACAGATGGTTTTCCTCACAGTATTTTTGCACCAGCATATTGAACTGTGCAATGGCTTTGTTTTCCCCGTCTTTATATTTTGCGGAATATGCTATCATTTTCAGATGGGGAAGCAGAAAACGGGGACGCACCGGCGGCAGACTGCTCAGAATAGGGATAATATTGTTTTGACGAGCAAGGTCAGCGAGTTGTCTGAGAATCATAAAATTTCCCTCAATTACAGGCTCCGGATCACGGCCCTGTCTTACCGCAGTGACAATATTGCAGAACCCCGCGTTGACAATCACAAAATCCGCGCCTGCACGGACAACTGTTTCCTCAAATCTTTTCAGCGTATCAGTGATGGTTTCCTCCACACCGGATCTGTTGGAAATATGGTAAGGAAAATCTGAGGGAAAAAACCAGTAACGGGGCATATTTCCGCCGATAAAAACCCCCAGGTTTTCAATGTTTGCGGAATTGACAGCCCCGGAGTCAGCCAGCCGGACGCCCTCATTGGGAAAAGAAGTGTCAATGTAGCGGACAAATTCCCGGTAATGCAGCATTTTATCCGCAAAAAAAAGGGAAATGACATTGCCTGCCAGTGAAAGCGTCAGAAGCAGAATAAAAAATTTCATTTTCATTGAATAACAATATTTCATTATATTTTCAGGCAGAAATTTTGTAAAAAACCGGGTTTTTCCGAAAAACCCGGTTTTTTAACACCTGATGAAAATTTTCTTTTGTCTGTTTATAATCGTATACATTCCACACTGGTTTTCAGAATATGAAAAACTGAATTTTTTCAAAAAATTCAGTTTTTCAAATGGTCATTCATTCTGTAAAAACCAATTTGGTCATGTACCGGTGGGTTTGGATAAAAATATATATCATCGGAATTTTGCCATCAGATTTCCTGCATACATTGCCACTGTTCCTTTCATGTCAGTGAAACGGAAAACATCATCTTTGTGAAAAAACAGACCGTGCAGGGTTTTCCCAAGTTTTGTCATCAGGGATTCAGCCGGATAATCCATAGGTGTCAGACGCTTTGTCAAAGCATAATACAGATATTTCAACTGCGCTACTTTGTTGGATACAGTGACATTCTGCATTGTCTGAAAATTATCCGGTTCTGTACCATATGCCTGCAAAGCAAACAAAGGTTCATCATATCCGCAGGCAAGCACCTTTGCAGTGGTTCCGCCGAAACGGCTGTTGATTTCCAGAAACCAGTTTTTTCCGGTTTGGGGATCAAAGAGAAATTCAAAATGATAATTTCCCACCAGATGGAAGGCATTGGTGAATGCAATACATTTTTTCCCCAAATCTTCCGGTATGTCAATGGCCTGAATGGTCAGGGTGACCCCTTCAAATTTCCGTGCCACCAGAAAAGCCTGCAGTCCGATGGTATCTCCTTTTTGGGTACGGGTTCCGTGAATCACAAGATTGGGAAGAGACAGAAAAGGCTGTGCAATCAACGGCTCTCTGATTGCATCAAAATGACACAGGTATTTTTCCAAATGCTCCGGCGAAGAAACAATATGCACTTTGAAGGAAGGGCGGACACCGCCCGGAACACTTGGTCTCAGGCACAGGGGAAAACAGGAAAAATCAACAGTTTCTGCTTTGGTGTTTTTATCGATTAACCAAGTCGGAAGCACATTCATTCCCACATGCTGTGCAACTTCAGCCTGACTGTGCTTGGAAAGAATTTCATTGAAAACAGCATTGTCTGAAAGCCATACACCCGTTTCCAAAGGAAGAGCATCGCGGTGATGATTGATCCAGCAGGAGATTTTCTCATTGATGGCAATAATGCCATCTGCTTTGAATCTGTTCAAAAAATGACTGATACGCTGAATGCCTTCTTCTGAATGCAGTTTTTCGGGAGGCAGTGTAATCCAGCCATGCAGATACCGGGATGCGGGTTTTGCTTCCCTGTCTGAGCGGATACAGATCATTCCCGGCTCCCATCCCTGTTTTCCCCAACTGCGGATGCAGGCCAGCGCGGGAGGGCTGAATGTGCTTACAATAACCGGTCTGAGTTTGTCAGTCATACATTGTGTTTCCGTACCATTTAAGAAAATCTTTTTCGGAAAAAACAGAGAAATTCAAAAAAATTTGGGAAAAGGTTTCAGTGCAGGGCGGTGAACATTACCTGAAACCTGAACACCTGACTGGTATATCAGCAATTTTTAAATCTCTTATATTTTGGTTTTATTGAAAATTTTTCTTACAAAAGGTTTGCGGAATCATGTTTTGGAATGCTGCGCGATCAGTTTTTCAAAATGCGTTTCCAACTGCCTTACAGATTTTTCCCATGTCCAATTTTTCAGTATATACTCCCGGCAATTTTTTGACAAGTGATCATATAAATCTTTGTCTTCCATCAGCCGTATAATGGCATCAGCAAGCTCCTGATCATCTCTGTCCACCAGCAGCCCGGTTTTCCCGTGAATGACGGTCTCCCGCACTCCCCCTTCCCGTATGCCAATGACCGGGGTTCCGCAGGCCATGCTTTCAAGCGGAACCAGTCCCAGCGGCTCCATGATCGGAACAAAAACCGTTGCCAGCGCATCAGAATACAGACGAATCAGTTGTCTGTCATGAATATTTTCAAAAAACTCAACAGTTACATTCTTTTCTTTTCCCAGCCGCACCAGTTCCTCGTATATTCTCGGCTGTCTGCGTCCGGCCACAATCACCAGATACGGTCTTTTTTCCTGCGGAATCAGAGCAATGGCACGGACAATATCTTTGAACCCCTTGTTTTCCTCTATTCCGCCCACAGACAGGAGAAAATGTTTTCTGCTGCTGCTGTCAGGGCAGAAAACATCCGTGTCTATCCCCGGATAAACCACTTTCGCAAGTACTCCGTATGCCTTGTAAATATATTCCCGTGTATAACAGGAATTTGTCAGCACCAGATCGGCAGATTGACAATTCATCTTGCCGGCATGTCCAATTAAGGCATATTCAGACTGAAAAACAAAAGAGGAAAATTTTTTGTAAATTTTCATAACTGATGAATGGCCTTCACCGGAAAAACTGCTGACAATGAAAGAGGAAGGCTCAAAAGCTTCTCTTTTGGGGTGATGAAGATACATCACGGAAGGAATTGTCAGATATCTGAAGTGATATGGAACCCGGAGTACCGTGCATACATCGGAAAAAAACAAATCATATCGGCGCTGTATCATATCCTGACACATTTTTCGGGATATTTGTTTTAATTTGACAAGATAGTGTATTTTTCTGAATAAATTTAATATAAGAGAAAACAAATAAGGTTGCAGCCGGATATCTCTGAAATTTTCCAAATTGTATGTATATACTGATTTGACAAAGTCTTTTATGGGGAATTTATCAATTTCTGTTCCTGACAGGTGATACAAATCCAAACTATGTCCGTCAGATGCAAGTCCTTTGACAAATTCAAAAAAAACCCGTCTGGCCCCGCTCCCGTCCGAGGAATTTGTATAGACTGCTATTTTCATTGAAAAAATGATAAAATTTTATGTTTCAGAAGGTGCAGAAAGGGATGAATATCTTTCAGAGAGAAAGTGGAAAAAATTTTCTTTTTTCCTGTCACATAAGCAAATCTGCATTTTCCCGGTGACAATACATTTTTTAAACAGTGCAACAAATATCCTGTATCATCAATCCATATGGCGGATTTCGATTTGTTGTCATCTCCGGCCAAAAGTGAATTCACCATATTCATCTGCCCGGTCCTGTAATAATAATCCAACAGCGTAATATTAAGACACAAAGGCAGAGACAGAATATGCTGCTGCCAGTGCCTGGTATTGACTTCTATAACAAAAAGCTTTCCACTTCCGGCCTCCCGCATGATTTCCACTTCACAGATGCCGTCAATTCCCAGTTTTTCAACAACCTGAACGCCCAAATCATATATTTCAGGCGACTGGACAGTCTGGCACAGCAGGGCGGTACCGAAATTTTCCGGATATTGCAGTAGTTTCTGAGTGACAAATCCCCAAAGCACTTTTCCGGAACACTCTGAATAAGAACAGAAAGAATAGGTTTCACCATCTTCAGCGTGCACGATTTCCTGCAAAAGAACTCTGGGATTCAGAACCGAAACAAGAGAATAGTATTTTTCCATTTCCTGTTCATCAGAAATGACAATAGCCTTGTGTTCACCGACAACATCATAGGATTTTCCGGTTTTCCAGTCTCCTGAAAATACCGGTTTGAGAATACAGGGAAATTGCATTTTTCCTTGTATAGCCTTTACAGAATCCGCAGATTCCAGAAGAAATGTGGCGGGAGCATTCAAAGAATGCCTCATAAGTTCTCTGTAAAACAGATATTTATCTGCTGCTTTCAGAAAATTCTCTTTTTTGGGAATGCTGAGATGATAATATGCAGACAATATTTCCGCGTTGGAAATCAAAAACATCAGTTCAACTTCACTCGTCGGAATAATAAAGCCTTTTTCAGAAAGTTTTTTTCCGATTTCAAGTATTGTAAGCAGCAGGCAATCCGGCTCATTTTCAATGTTGATTTCAATTACTGCCGAAAGATATTTTGATTTGCATACAAAATTATTCTGCTTTGCCACTCCCAGTAAGTGAAAGTCTGTATCCCGGAAATTACGGATGATCCCCAGTCCGATATGATTCATGTTCATAACAATTACAGGAGGCTTTGCCTGTGATGCAAAACAGACTGCCTGATCCGGACACACATATAGTTTAAACATTTATTTTATCCCAAAAATTAAAAGATTAAATCCCTTTAGGAGGAAATTTTATATTCATATAAAAAAATTTTATAAAATTATATTCCCCAACAACTTTCCACCCCATCTTTTTCAAAGAGTTTACCGAAGCCTGATTCCATTTGTGAACAAGTGCCCATGTTCTTCTGAAACCTTTATTTTTCAGATGAAAAAATTGTTGATACTGCATGAGATTATTTATTCGTTTTCCCCTGTATTTTTTTTCAACATACATATTATATGAGAAAACATCATTATTCCGGATTATCAAATGGCAGTTGAAATCTCTGAAAAAGATTCTCCTGACCGCTCCCCATGTCCATCCCACTATTTCCCCGTTTTCCTTACTGGCAACTGTAAAATAATCATTTTTGTTCAGCCTTTCTCTTGCTTCCGGAAGATCAAACATCGGTTTACAGTCCATACGGCTGATCGCATTTTTCAGATGAAGTGCATTGTCTGAATCAATGGATTCCAGCCTTTTGGGAATGATTTTTCCATACTCTGTTTCGATAAAGTGAATTTCTTTTTCAGATGAAAGAAAATCCAGATCATACAATAAAACCGACATGGAAATATATGAAAAAATATTTCGTTTTATAAACCATTGCATACAAATACATCCTTCCCACATCCACGTTATGAAGCAGATATTTTTTGGTAAAGGGTTTCATAGGTTCGAACCATATTTTCAAGAGAATATTTATAGGAATTCTCTTTCGCTGATACGCCGAGTTGTTTCCGTTTTTCGCTTTTCTGGTAAAGCGTAAATATATGCCGGCTTAACTGAAAAACGTCCTTCACATCAAAAAGAAGTCCATTTTCATTATTTTTTATAATCCAGGGATTCCCCCCAACATTGCTCACAACTACAGGAAGTCCGGAAGCCATTGCTTCAATAAGTGCCAAGGAAGTTCCTTCTGTCAGGGAGCTCATCACAAAAAGATCGGCAAGTTTGAGCAGTGCCGGTATATCTTTTCTGAATCCTAAGAGATTAATATTTTCTTCAATACCGTATTTTTCTGATAATTCTATGAATTTTTCTGTTAACCCTTCTGAATCAGGACTATGACCTGTAATGAACAGGAATTTCAGATTGGGGATCCTGTCTTTGAGCATACGGCAGACATCTATGAGCATGATCTGATTTTTCACAGGGCTCAACCTTCCTACCGTAACTACCACAAAATCCTTCTCGCTCAATCCGATGTCATTTCTGTTTAATATATTTTCAGCATTGTCAAATCGTCTTAAATCAATTCCGTTGACAATATGAATAATTTTGGAATCTGAAAAAGCTACAGGATGTCTGTAATAATCACGCATTGCTTCAGATACAATAACAATCCTGTCTGTCAAATAATATAAAAAAGGATAAAAAATCTTTGAATAAGTTCTCCACTCCAAAAAGCCATGAAAAGTAACAAGAAGCTTTGCTTTTGTAAAAAACTTAACCGGAAAAGCCATGAACAATGGAACAAAATTGTGGGTGTGAACAATATCTATCTCATCATCTCTGACAATTTTGATTATCTCTCTTGATAACTGAAAACTGTTTTTCCTCCGGGCCTTCCATGCAAGAGAGTACACTTGACAGCCAGCTTTTTGCAGTATTTCTCCACACCAGCCATATTGGTTGAGTGTACAGACTGAAGCCATTTTTATTTTATTGGAATCACGCAGTAAAACCATATCTTTCACAAGAGATTCCAGCCCGGCAGATCCGAAATTCTCAACAACATGAAGTATTTTCATTATTCTTTCTCTGTGATTTATAGAATAATAATCCCTAATATCATTCCGAAAAAGTCGGAATCCATAAGTGGATGATATTCCGATTTCCGTTCCATGTTGGGATGATATCAAAATTGCAATTCATAGTTTTTTACCGATTCTTAAAAAACGCTATAGGTCTTCTTATAAAAATTGGATCTCGAATCACATATCTGAAATCAGTCTCCTTCAAAGTAATACCTTTGCTCTGCTTTTTACCGAATAATAAATGCAACTTCTCCATATTATTCAGTTCAGCATATATTGTTTTCTCATAAGGAGGCATAGAAAAAGGTTTTTCCAAAGCTGCAAGGCAGGCCAGGTACGGAAAATTGACACCAGCAGATACAGACCCGTACAATGATCCCCAAAATCTGGGATTCATTTCAAGTATTTTTACAGATCCACTTTTATCATCAATCAGAAAGTCAATATGAACAATACCGTTCCATTGTAAATCGGAAAGCAGTTTTTTCCCGATATCAAGAATTTCATCGTTCCTGATAAACTGGATTATCTTTCCGAATGAAAAAGCCCCTCCATGCTTCTGAAGCGGTCTTTGTATGGTATAAGCGAGTATTTTGCCATTTTTGCAAAGAGCACTGAGATCTCCATCATTACCTTTGATGTATTCCTGAATCAGGAAACTATTATAATGCTTCAGATTATCTTTATTATCAAAGAACTGATGAAACTGATTTTCATACTCGAAAAAATGTATCCCCACTCCTCCCTCTCCGATAATTGGTTTCAGCAATATCGGAAAAGAAAATTTTTTTATTATCTCCCTGTCATTGAAAAAATCTGTGAAACGGGTAGTTTTCGGAACAGGCAGATTGTTCTGGACAGCAAATCTATGAAAAAACCACTTGTTTCTTGCGGTTTCAAAAGACTTGTCATCCGGAATCAAAGCAATACGACAATAATTATCTAATAATTTTTTATAGAAAATTACAAATTTTATGCCTTTTTCACTTATAGGCAAAAGGATATCAATATTATATTTTTGTATAATATCAATAATCCTGTTTAAACGGTCATTTTCAGTTTCATATTGCGGACTGAAAACAAATGATTTACAATGTCCTGAGAAATGAACATTTCTATTCGTATCTGCAATAATATAAATATGTCTGCATCCGGAATACGCTATACTCCGGACAACTTTCAACGCACGGTGATTATCACCATCCGGAATTAATACAGAGAGTGATTTAAACACAGTCCTCCGTGCCGTAAACACTTTTTTTATTTGCGAAAAACTCTATAAAACATATCCCCCAAATCCGATTTTACAATTCTCTTCATTGTTGGTATGATATAACATTCAAAAAATATTTCAAAAATCGCATATAATAATTTGGGATTTGCTACCTGATATCGGATATATGTTTCATCAACCATTCCTCCGAATTTGAATTTGTAATCTTCATCACCTTTCTGAAAATCCAATCTTCTGCACTTATCAGTTTCCAGAAGATATTTTATGGAAAACCACCATAAGACTGTTCCGGGTGAATAGTCTGAATATTTTTCGCTGTAGGCTGTTTTCAGTGCATAAACCGTATCTCCGGACTTGACATAAAAAAGAGCGGCAATCGGAATAAAATTTTCATTAAAACCGGTGAAATTCTGAATACAGGACTGATAGGATGAAAATTTTTTTGCATTGCCGTTTTTTCTGCTGTCAGCAGAATCAGGCCTGAAACAGAGCAGAAAAAGCCTTAATTTTCCCCGTGCAGCAAGATGCTCTGCCAGCCTTGCATGAAATCTCGGATCAATATCTTTCTTTTTCCAGCTTTCATCATATACTGCATAAAAATGTTCCATCATCACAGAAAGATTATCCGCATTGTGTGCAATGCAGACAATATCAAACTCTCCTTCCCTGTTTAATTTATTGATACGTTTTACAATATTTCTGCGATGATTTTTTCCCATGCTTCTGAAATATTCTTCTGAATTGGAAAATAAGGATAAATCAAGTTTTAGATTGGCAAACGGATCTGTCTGAAGATTTTTCAGTTTTCTTTTTTTTGCAGCGGCCTTTAAGGCAGCAATAAAAGGATCTGAGGGAGAAATATATTCAAAATCAATAATATCCCAATCATTGGATTTTGTTTCTGTCAGATGTGCCAGAAATTTTTCTGCAACTTCATTTTCTTCGCCCTTCAGCACAATGCCTCCTTTAAATGCAGAATAAATATTTCCAATTATTTCAAAGGAATTGACATCAAAAAAACGCAAATGTTTATGGACAATGCAGCAGGGAATAATGGCTGCTGTTCTTTCACTTTTTTTAAAAACAATGAGATACAGATTTTTGGGAGGATTTTTGCTGCAATGCAGAATATAATAAAACCACTCAAAACTGAGATAGAAATTCTCTGAATTATTTTCTCTGAGAATACGATCCCATTCTGTTCTTAACAGCATAAACTCATCTGCATTTCTCAAAATTTTCATTTCCATAAAATATTTCCTTTTTGCCATCTGATGCAAAATTTTCCTCATAAATCTGTTAAGTACTGTTTTTATTTGCATGCAATAAAAACAGATGGCTGGGCCATATATTTCGGGATTTTCTGATTTAAAAATTAAAAAAATCAGTCAACATAATAAGTAAGGTTCCATACATTTTATGGGATAAAGATTTCAGAAAACCTGTCTGTTCAGAGGAATCCGTTCCGGGGAATCCATTCTTTTATACCACAAAATATATGGAACCCTACTTATCGCTGCCAATTTTCAATCACATGCAGAATTTTTTTCCTGCTCATATTTTTCTCTCATCAAATGCCCAGACGATTGCATTTTCAAGAAACTTCTCCCTGTCTGCACAGGGCTGCCATTGCAGCAGACTTTTCTCCTCCGTGCAGTCAAAACGGGCAGGAACCGAGCGGTTCGCAATATCCCGGTAACTCAGCAGGCCACCTCTTTCACCGGTCATATATTTTATCATATATTTCAGGGTTTCAGACAGAAAACAGAGTTTGACGGGATAGGGAAAGGCCCGGATGTTTCTCCCGGAATACTTTCGGAGAAAATGAATGTACTCGCGTGCATTCAGGCGCACATCCCCCGCCAGATTCAGGGCTTTGCCATCCAGCCCATCCGTGTGCATGATTTTTTCCAAAGCATCCGCGACATCCTCAACCAGCACAAAGGGCAGTTCATTTCTGCCTTCTCCCCAGTAGGCACAAACATTGTCTCTGGTCCACTGCCCCACTCCTCCGTGATTCAGGATTCCGTTTTTGCCCACCACAATGCCGGGACGGACAATCACAAGGGGAAGATTCTGTTTTTTTGCCATATCCATGAGCATATTTTCAATGATGATCTTGGATGCTGCATACAGATTCCGTTTCCCGGGTTTTGTGTCAATGGGAGTCATACCGCTCACATCCTGTCCCCGGGGAATATCATTGTAATAATAGGCTGCAATACTGCTGGCAAAAACAAAATATCTGACATTTTCTTTCAGACAGGCTTTTGCAAAGGCCAGAGATGGAATCACATTCAGTCTATGAAAATCATCCCATGTTTTGCCCAGTGCATGAGCCAGATGATAAACATATTTTACGCCTTTGACAGCTTTTTCAATCGTATCCGGATCCGTCATATCCCCTTTGAGGATTTGAACCAGCGGAGAATGCAGGGCAGGACGCAGCCCTTTGGGATTTCTGACCAGCACCCGGATTCGAATGCCTTTGGCAATCAGATGTTCTGCAAAAGCACCGCCAATAAAACCGCCTGCACCGGTAAGCAGAATTTCTGCCTTTTCCCCGCTGTCCTGCTGAACAACAGGGAGTTTCACAGGTTGGGGATTTGGGAGAATATTGGCCGCATGAATCCATTTTTCGCAGCTTTCTATAACTTTGTATCCATCCTCACCGCTGCACGGCAGATCCGCACCCGAAGAAAATGCCTCATAAAAGGCTGTGATGCTGTTTTTCATGGTCATGAAAAAGGCATCAGTTCTGTCTTTGATTTTCAGTTTGGACAGGGCATAATCTGCAAATCCTTTTATTCCCTCAATCACCGGAGGAAAATAGCGCAGTGCATTGGCAGTGGGATCCAGATAATCCGGAAATACGGATTTTTCCTGAATCAGATAGGTATTGTTCAGAAAATCCACTGTGATTGCCCCGTCCTGTCCATATACATACAAAGTTCGCTGAGATGCGTAACGGTTTCCAAAGGAAAGATGAAGAAAAGCATGTCCTTTTTCACATTGGGCAATGGCCTGCCACCGGTCATAAAAAAACTGATCTTTGCCCAGTTCCCGTTTTCCTGCGGCATTGGCTGTCATATGCACAATATCGCCAAGAATTTCCCGAATCTGGGAAATGGGATGAGGCCCCTGTTCCAGAATGATATTGCCGGGTTCCTGAAACATCCAGTGTCCGAATTTTCCAAAATCAAGCTGTCCCAGAGGGCCGCCGTAAAATGCTGTCACATATTCGGGTTTCCCGATTCTGCCCGAAGCCAGATCTTTTTGCAGTCTCTGAAAAAGGGGATAAAACAGAAAATTGTGGTTGATACCGATTTTTACATTGCAATTTTGGGCAGTCTGCACAAGTTCCCTGCACTGATCTGCATTCAGGCACATGGGTTTTTCCAGAAAAAGATTTACCCCTTTTTCCATCATGGATTTTGCAATGGGAAAATGATAATCCGGCGGAACCAGCACATGAATCACATCCGGATGCTGCTGTTCAATGAATGTGTTCATATCTGTGAAGGCATAGGGCAGGTTCCATCTCTTGGCAAAGGATTCAGCCTGTCCTCTGCTGATGTCACAGCATCCGGCAATGGAAAGATTATTGATTCTTTTCAGCACATCCGCATGGAGATCAGCAATAAATCCTGTTCCGATGATCCCCACTTTGATTTTCCGATTTTTGGTATCCATTTTACTCATTCCCCATGAATTCCCTGTCAATTATGTTATCTTTTCAGTTTATTGTTTTTACTTCATATTGCCTGATAAATGAATCGTCCGTAATCAGTGTCAAATTTTCACAACTGCTTTGTGCAATCAGCATACGATCAAAGGGATCTTTGTGAATCATGGGCAGTTGCAGCACTGCAAAGGCATGAGAAATTTTTATATTCAGCAGATTGACAGAATTCAGCCTCATCTGTTTTTGAATAAAGATTTCTGTCGATTCCGGCAAAATAATTTTGCCGATGGATGATTTTATCACAATTTCCCATATACTGGCAATGCTGAGATAAAGAAAATTATGGGAGTTTTTCAGGACATCTCTTGCAGCTCTGCTCAGTTTAGGACTGTCCAAAGTCCACCAGACAAAAATATGGGTATCCAGCAGAAATCTCATCTGTAAAATTCCTCTGCTATATCATCCGGCAACGGCTCTTCAAAATCATCCGAAATTTCTATAAAACCTTTGGCAGTTCCCGGTGTTCTTTCCGCGAGTCTCTTTTCCTCAGAAGGCTCAATCAAAATGATAAACTCCACATATTTCCCAATCACATCCCTGAGTTCAGGAAAACAGACCGTATCTGAAGTTAAATGTTTTTTTATTTTGATGGCTTCCATACATCCTCCTTTTCCGAACTCCTTTGGAAAGTTTTCGAACTGTCACTTTCATCTTCGTGAAACTTTGTGTCTTCGCTGCAGACTGAAAACAGCCGGAAACACGAAAATCCTTTTTGCTGAAAATTTTTCAGTCCTCTGCCATACCTTTTTATTACCGTTGGTAAGACATTTTCGACTGCAATGGCAAAATATCCCGGATTTGCTCCATATTCCGCTGCAGATACAGTATGGAATCTGTTTTGGGCAGATGATGCCAAGATTTCATTTGCCTGAGTTTTGCCCGATCCAGTTCTCCAAAGGTCATTACCTGAAAGTCATTTCTGTGCTGATCCAGATATTCGCATAATTTCCGGAAACGCCGGATAACCATCCATCTTGGACGCATTTTTGTGTATTGGACATCAGCCGGTTCGATAAAACTGAAAGAATGCAGCAGTACCGTGATATTGAAAGGCCCTTTTTCCTGCGCCTGCTCCAAAACTTTGCAGATTTGTGCAAAACTGACACCGTTTATATCAAGGGGTCGAAAATATTCTCCTTTTCCCATTCGCTTTTCCAGAAAATTTGTTACAGGAAATTCCCATATATTTTCCGTTTGTTCAACGTCATTTATTTTTCTATGCCCAAGTTTGCAACTGTGTCCCAAAAAAGCACGGTTATAGGAAGAATCCGCAAGAAATCCGTTTTGTTGCAAAGCGATCAGCGTATTTCTGTCCGCGCCGAAATTTCCGGCCCGGAATGCCACAGACGGGGGCGCACCGTAGCGGATAAGATCAGCTTTGCCTTCTGCTATCAGTTCTGTCTGTTTTTCCAAGGAATAAGAATGTATCATATCCAGATACAGCCTTTTGGCCGGTTCCGGAGTTGTGAAATTCAGAAAATTGGGATGCAGATGCAGTTGCACATCATGTCCCCGGTTTACAATATACTGACAAACCTCCCGTGTTTCCTTTTCTCCGAAATAATATTTGTTAAGTGTTTCCAGAAAAAAACTTATTCGGATACCGAAATGATCGCCTGTGTCCATAATCATGGAAATGCCGAAATCTTTTCCGCCTGCACGGTAAAATATCCGGCGATCATTGCCCACAGGTTTCAAATTTGGATTGGCAAAGGCTCCGCCAATGCTGTGTTCTGTATCTACAGTGATAAACACATTTACTTTTGACATGATGTTCTTTTCTGCTGAGTTGCTGCGGAATACAGCAAAGGAATGAGAATTTCTTTTGCCTGATTCCATGAATACATCTGACAATAGTCTGCACCTGTTTTGGCAATCGATCTGCCAAATTCAGGATTTTCCACAATTCTGATGACATTCCGGGCAAGGGATTCATAATCCCCGATATTCGCCAGCAGGCCTGTTTTTCCGTCCGCAACAATATGAGGAATACCTCCGGCATTTGTGGAAACCACAGGCAGTCCGCTGGCATAGGCTTCGAGAATAGTTCCGGGCAGGTTGTCCACTTTGGAAGCATTTACAAAAATATCATATTTCTGATAAAGATGCTGCATTTTCTGATGATTGACAGATCCGTAAAATACAACATTTTCTTCCAGTTTCAGATCTAAGACCAGTTTTTCCAGTTGGCTTCTCAGGCTTCCATCCCCGGCAATGCCCAGCCGGGCTTGGGGATATTGTTCTCTGACAATGCGGAAAGCACGAATGATACAGTCCACATCATATATTTCCTCCAGATTCCGGGTTGAGAGCAGCAATGGCCGGAAACAATCTCTTTCACGGAAATGAAACTGATGCAAATCCGCAATGGTTGGCACAATTGCAGCTTTGATTCCAAATGCCTGCCAAAAGGCTTCTGCCAGAAAACCCGACGGAGTAGTCACGAAATCCGCCCTGCAGATAACAGGTTTGATTATCCACCGGTATTGTGTGAAAAATTCACCCGCAGCACCGCCTCTGGCACTGAGAATCAGTTTTTTGCTGCAGAGTCTGATCAGTATGACTGCCGGATAAGTGACCCAGAAGAAAAAATTGTAAAAGGCTGTAAAAAAATAAACAAGATCCGAGTGTCCAAGTGCTTTATGCAGATTTTTCAGAAACAGAACAAGATTGAAAACTGTTCGCAGTCCCGGAATTTTTGAGATAAACCGGAAAGATTTCGGAAATTCGGTATTGGTTCTTACCCGGATTATTGGAAAGCCTTCACATTCCAAGTGAGAAACCAGTTTTTCAGCCTGCACAGCCATACCGCCAAAGGGCGGGGGAAAGGGGGAAACAATGCAGACGGTGATATGTTTTTTTTCCAATGAAACAGGTTTCCTTTCACAGTTTATATAGAATCTCATATTTTGCTTGGGTATTATACCGGTTCGCCATTGCTTTTATACAATCCGGAGGAGTGCAAAAATTGAGCGGAGCGGTTTTTTGCAAGGCCGGAACCGGGGAAAAACTGACAATAAATATTGTATCAAATCAATGGAGAATTGGTATTAAAAAAAATGGAAATTTTTTAAACACCGGGACAGGTTTCGGGTTTCAGTGCCGGGTCTGTACTGAAACCCCAAACACAGAAACCGGTACATCAGCAATTTTCAAATCCCTAACCCAAAAGTTTCCAAAACCATCAGGATTTGTAACAAATTAAATTGATTATCTTCTTTTGGCAATGAATCTGTCCAGCCGGCCTGTCATTTCCAGCAGATACATGGGTACAGCAAAAAATGAGCGTACATCCGGATAATCAGATATGCTCCGGCGTGATAAGGCAAATCTGTCACATCCGGATTTGTTGCTTCCGAAAACCGTGGTGACTGCATACTCATACCCGGCCTGCTTCGCCATGTTGGCAAGTTCCATATTCCATGCGCCTCTGGGATAAGAAAAACCTTTGATTGGTGCGCCGATTCTCCGGGATAATATTTTTCCGGATTCAGCAATTTCCCTTTTGGCATCATCAGGATGCAAATCTGTCAGGGGAATATGGGAAAGCGTATGGGAACCCACAGAAAATCCGCATTTGTGCAAATGCCGGATTTCCTCCCAGTTCATCAGCAGCCGTTCTCCTTCATAGGGGCCAAATTCAGTTTGCAGGGCCTTCAAAAAATCAGTGCGAAATGTGTTTTCCAATGTATTCAGATAACGGACAGCCATGCGGTCAACCGGCATTTTTCTGTTTTCCGGCCCTATATGCGCCGCAATGCTGCCAAATTTGCTTTTGTTTATCCATTTCAGAAATGCGGTTTGGTTTTTCTGTATGACACTGTGCAGATAATCCCACCAGTAAGGTTCCCCCCTGTCTATCTGAGAAACCGGGATAAAAAATGTTGCAGGAATGCCTTTGGGTTTGAGCAGATTCATTGCGGTTTCAAAATTGTCGCGGTATCCGTCATCAAATGTGATGGCAGCAGCCCGGCCTTTGCATCTGCCTGATTCCAGTTTTTCAGCAGCCTTTTCCATGCTGATGATTTCCCATGATTTTGCCATCCGCTCCATCAGAAGGGAGAAATTGCGGCATGAAACTGCCATAGGCGGAATAAAATAGCTTTCCCCTTTGCCGGTAATCCGGTGAAACATCAGTATTTCAAACTGATATCCGATGTTATCCTCCTGTTTTGTTCTGAGAAGATATTATAACGATTCGCCATTGGTTTGATCCAATATTGTCAGTTTTTCGGCAGTTCTGTCTGTGCAAAAAACCGCTCCGCTTAATTTTTGCACTCCTCCGGTCAATGGCGAATTGGTATTATATCTCAATTTTAGATTCTGACTGAAAGTATAAATCAGCATTATCTAATCTCTGACACTTCCTGCAAAATAAAAATTGCATCAGACAATCCGATAAGACCATCGGAATCCTTATCAAGGTTTTCCGGCAAGGTTCCGGTATCAATACCGGCTGCCACTTTCAGTATGACAATCGCATACTGAAGACCGGTTCCGCCCTCGCCATATTCATGTGCACCCATATCAGCATGGCCGTCACTGGCACGGCTGACCAACTGATTCTGATGCAGGTATTCATACAAGGGAAGCAGACTGACCCCGTTTGCAGTTCCGGGATTTACGCCAATATCAATACCGGCTGAGCCTGCCGACAGATGCCAGTCCTTTTCCGTTCTGTTCACAAACAACGCACCGGAGGTTCTATTGTCAGTGGTAAAATTGTTTAAGGGGGTATAGAAATTGGCATTGCTGCTTTCACAACGGATAATCCCCCTGAAATTGTCAAAGATGTTGTTGACAATTTTGATCTTTGTACCCTGAGCAGTGGGATTGTCACACAGACGTATCCCTATTGCTCCGGAATAATCCCCTACAAAAGTGTTATGGGAAACATACAGTTCCTTTTTTTCATTGGAACCGCTTTCACACCCATACTGAATGGAGGAATAGTTGTCAGAATGAGGCCCCTTGTACAGTTCATTGCCTATAACATATGTCAGTCCCGCGTTGGGAATATCAATATTGCAACTGCCGGTATTGAACGGCACAGGACTTCCCGTGGCAATACGGTTGAACAGAATATTATTTTCCTCCGCTCGGGATTTGACCTCATGTCCCAGGTAAGCTCCATGAGAATAAGAGTTTTTCATGGTGAATTTTTTGATATTTCCGATATAAACATTATGGCTGTAACCGCCGTTGATGATCTTCCAGTTGGAATCCAGATCTCCGCTGAAGGCAAACTCGCAGCCTTCCACCGTCAGATCAATATTTGCATCAGAAAAAGACTGCAGTCCGACTTCATTATGATGGAAATAACAGTTCCTTATGGTAACCCTGTTGGTGCAGGTATCCACTGTTGAGTCTGGACACCGCACACCTATTCCGGCGCCGACGCCTCCGGTGTCACTGCCCGCAGATCCCTGATTTGCTCCGGTAAATTCGATGTTCTCCACCAGAACATTGTCTCCCCGGATTTCCCATATTTCATCCAGATTTGTTCCCAGTTCAGGCAAATAAGTGTAATATCCCGTAGAATCCATGACCGGCCTTTTTCCCTTTATCAAAACTCCTCTGACTGTCAGATTGTTCTGTTTCCAGAGCACGATAGCCTCAGCGTCATTATAGGTATGGTTGCCGTCAATCAATACCGTATCCCCGCTTTGCACAACTTTTGCCTGAGAAAGTGCTGCCGGTGTTGCATATGTTTTTCCCGGTCCAATCTGCCAGGTCGCAGCAACGGCAGGTTGTGCAAAGGCAGACCATGCAAAAAATGAGAAAAATATAAAAACAGACAGTGCAAAGTTTTCACGTTTGTCAAAAACTGTATTTCTTTTCAAAAAATATCCAAAGCCAGTCATAAGCAACCTTTATATTACAGCATATCGTGGTTTATAAAATCGGTCGTGGCCAAATCTGTTGAGCAGATGGCTTCCTAATATTGACTGTTCTCAAAATAATAAGGGTTTATATACCTCTAATAACATTGTTATAATATCTTCGCAGCAGAAAACAGCCGCTGATCCGATAAGATTTACGAAGATGGTTTGATTTTCAAACGGGCTCTGAATCCGGACAGGCCGGAAAGTGCCATTTCCTTTGCCTTTGCCAGTTCCTCGTGTGTGAAAAATCCGCATAGATAAAGAAGAGCGGGAAACAGAAGCATCAGCAGGCATTTGGTCATAAATTTTGCCGCAAAAGACATCAGAATCATTTCTGAAACTCCGTATATGATTCCGGCTACGGCAAAAAGAAGCAAAACTCTTTTGTATTCAAAGGGTATATAATAAAGTTTCTGTGAAATGACAAGTGTAAAAAGACAATGGCAGAAAAAAGTCAGCAAAGTGGAAACCGCTGCCCCCATTATGCCGTAATTTCTGATAAAGTACCAGTTGAAAACCAGATTCAGAACAGCACTGACCATATTTATGTAAGCAGCGTATTTGGTTTTGTATGTCAGCATAATGCCAAGTTTCAGATAATCTGCCATTCCGTAAAAAACATAACTCAGCACAATCAGGGAAACAATTGCAGAAGCTCCCTGATATTCCTCCGGGGCCATGATACAGATGACCTCCTCAATAAAAACACTGATGCCCAGTGCGCCAAACAGCATGATAAACGAATAATAGGTAAAAAATTTTGAAAATATATTTGGAGCATCATTTTTTTTGGCAATTTCAAATCGCTGTGTATTCCATACGCTGAAAAAAGGGCTGGCCACAAGATAGGAAAGTATCATTCCGAATTTGTAACCCAGAGAATACTGACCCAACTGATCCAACTGACAGAATTTCTGAACAAAAAATCTGTCTGAATAATGTATCATAAACATGCAGAAGGCTTCAGGTATCAGGGGAAGTCCGAAACGGAGCATATTGAAAAATTTTTCCCATGAAAAAGAAAATCCTATATCCTTTCGGATAAGAATCAGCAAAGAAGAGGTGTTCAGAAATTTGGTGATGATCATGCTCAGCAGCATGCCCATGACACCCATGCGGTATACCACAATAAACAGAATATTGAGACTGAGGTAGGAAACAAGTGTGCCAATGGAAATCAGGGAATAGGCCAGAGATTTTTTCTGTGTCAGCAGCCAGTTTTCCGGAACTGCTGCAATGGTCTGAAAGCCCATGGAAATGAATATAATCTGAAAATACCGGAAATAATCGGGACTGCCCAGCACAAGGCCGGAAATGGGACGGACAAAAAATTCCAGTGCGCAGACAAGAACAGCAGTTGAAATAAAAACAAAAATCAGGGCAGTTGAAAAAACTTCCTGTTTGTCTTTCGGATTTTCATAATGGTGATAGTAACGGACAATGGCACTTCCCAGACGCATTCCCATGACCATGGAAATGATATTGATGGTCAGATCCATGAGTTCCAGAATGCCGTAATCACTCGGTGTGAGATAATAGGTATAAACGGGAATCATGATAAAACCGATTCCCTTTTGCAGCAGATTGGATATACCGTAGATGGAGGAATGTCTGAGCAGACTTTTTATATCACTGAGCATAATTGTTTTTCATTGCGGAAAGTTGCCGGAATGCCTCAGCAATTCTGCTGATGCCATCGCTGCCTTTGTGTACCGGATTGGGGATAAGTATAACCTGATTCCAGAGTTTTTCTGAATTGTTCAAAGAAGACAGCGCATATTGTCTGAATTGATCCCGCAGATGAAGCGGTGTATAAATTCTTTCTGCTTCGATTCTCCTGGATCGAAGGAAATTCACAGCTTTTTGCGCGCTGAATCCTTCAGAAAGCCGAACCGGTATTTTCACATGGGGAATATTGTCCGGGCCGAAACATTCCATAAAAGAAAATGCTTTCAGTTCGTTTTTAAGACTGCGGGCTGAGTCTGTCCGTTCTGAAAAAATGGTCTCTGCTCGTTTGAGTGTCAGATGAATCAGACGGGCTTCCATATCAGACAGGGCATAGTCTTCCTCAGGCGGCAGCAGACAGGGTTCCGGAGTATGACCGGTAATTTTCTTTTCACCCATATTGCTGTTTTTCTTTTTTTTCATTTCCTGCAGCGTCAGAAACAGGGAGCGGCCATAACGGAGTTTGATAAGACAGCTCAGTATCCGTCTGAAAACAGAGAATTTTGCTTCCGGTTTCAGTTTTTGCTCTTTTGCACGGAGATATAAGTGCTGATCTTTGAGCAGAAGAAAACCTCCGCGGGATATGCCGATATTTTTGTAAGGACCGAAACTCAGCAGTCCCATATCCCCAAAGGTTCCCAGATACTGCTGCTTATATTTCAGTCCAACGGCCTGAGCAGCGTCGTCTATTAGAAAAATATCGGAATTCTGGCACCAGTTCCCAATATCCTCTATGGGAGCATTCAGTCCGTAAAGATGGGGAACCAGTATGATCCGGATATTTTTTTCGTTGCAGATTTCTGTTATTGTCCGGACAGAAAGATGCAGATTATCTTCCACATCACACAGCACAGGCCGGTATCCGGCTTTCAGTATGGTATAAATCACAGTGGGACAGACAATATCCGGAATCAGAATTTCTGTTTTTTCCGGAAAAGACAATGCCTTTAACCCTGCCTTCAGTGCAGTGCGTCCCAGATTTGCCGGCACAGCACAGCAAACATTGTACATATTGCTGATTTCAGTTTCCGGCAAGTCCTGCTGATTCTTATTTCCGGATGAACTGAAAAATGAATTCAGCAGGTCTGTTATAGTCCAGTCAATCGCGTTTTGTGTGAGATATTTCATTTTCTTGTTTTTCAAATCAAAAATCTGTCTGTTATTTTTTTGTATTTTTTACTTTGAAAGGAGAATGGCAAAAAGTGAAACCGACCTTTTCCAAACCGGTATATCCAAGCCGAACTGCCCTTGCTTTTGTAAATCCCTTGTACTTCAGCCATTGTACCACACGGGCACTAT
>CAZHPS010000049.1:0-22250 GCA_964534335.1 uncultured Desulfobacterales bacterium | reverse complement strand
GCTTTGGGAATGGATTACATACCCGGTTGTTCAACGGGATTAGGACACAAGGCAATTTTTGCACTCCTCCGCAAAGGTTTCGATCTGCCTACCGCATTCCTGCAATGATTCCTGAATCATTTGGGGTTTCAGCAGCAATCCGGTGAATGTCTTTTATCCCTGCATCATCCAGAATTTCTGAAATCTGCTTTTCTGTATATGCCCGGCCTCCGGAGGTTCCCAGCAGCATGTTCAGGGAAAAAAGCGCGGGAAACAATGGCCCGTCCGCACTGTTGCGCAGAATGAATTCATGGATCAGGATCATTCCGTCCGGTTCCAGTGCATCTGCTGCCTTGCGAACCATCATGCGGCAGGCATCCGGCCCTTCTCCGTGAAGAATATGGGAAAGCCAGATCGCATCGTATTTTCCCGTAATTTCATCTTCCAGATAATTTCCGGGCACAAAATCAATCCGTTCTGAAAGACCGAATTTTGCAATGGTTTTCCGGGCAAATGGTTCTGTGCCGGGCAAATCAAACACTGTGGCCCGAAGCCGGGGATTGGCAAGGCAGAAATGGATGGCATAGGTTCCGGGGCCGCCGCCCATATCCAGCAGATGATGCCTGCCGGAAAGATCAATGACCGGAACCAGCCGGGGCGCAAGATTCATTGCCATATTAAACATGCCCATCAGAAAACTTTCCCGCGTTTCCTCATCCCCATGAACCACACTGGATCTCGCGGGTTTGCCTGTTCTGACAGACTCATCAAGCCGTGACCAGGATTCCACCAGATGATGATGGTGCATGATCATATAACCGAGATACGCGGGGGAATTTTTGCAAAGAAAGGACAGGGAAGCAGATGTATTGGCAAATTTTTCCTCTTTTTTGCACAGAAGATCCATTGCACACAGTGCATTGAGCAGCCGGGTTATGGCATCCTCATCCGCAATGATTCTTCCGGCAATTTCAGCAGATGTCATCTGATTTTCACCAATGATGGTGAACACATTCAGTTTCACTGCCGCGTGCAAAGTGCAGGTTTGCCAGTAATAACCTGATATTTCCAGCAGTTTTCCGGGATTCCATTCTGTTTTCATGAAATTCTCCTTTTGTCAGGAAATAAAAAAAAGCTGCTCAGACTTCCAGCTTGTGCTGCTGCTTATGATAGTGGGTCAAACTGGTTGATAATGTCATCCCTTGCGGGATTCTGATTTGTTTTTCAATTTTTTTCTATAATAATATCAATCCTTACGGATTTTTTTTCATCCGGGTGTCAGACCCGAATCAACGGATTTTCCCACTACCCTGCTTATGAACAGGCTGGAAGCTTGTTTTACTTTAAACCAAAACGCTGATCCCATTCCCTGAATTTTTCCACTTTTTCCTGACCGTATTTTTCCAGTTTACGGAGAACATCCTCTGTGCTGTGTTCCCGGAAAATGGTTTCAGGGTTTTTGGAATAGAATTTGTCTGCATAAGCAATAATTTCCTCTTCCAGAGTTTGCGGCTGCATATCGCGCAGGGGAAGAGGCAGATACTGTTTCTGAATATCTGAAATCATTATGCCTGTGCCAATATGGCGTTCACAGACCAGAGCATGCCGGGGCAGTCCTTTTTCCTCCAGCAGTTTCCGGCCCAGGATTCCATGACAGATATACAAGTGCATACCGTAACATCCCAAGTCTGGCATATCTGTCATAAACATGGCAATATCATGGAGCATCGCGGCTTCCTCAATAAATGCGACATCCGGATTCAGATGTGAAACCTGCCGGGCCGCATACAAAGCCCGCCGCGCAACCAGCCTGCCATGCGTCACCATGATTTCATGCACACGGGAGCCTGGCCTGTAAAATTCTTCAATCAGATCAATGGGATTCATATATCCTAACTCATCTTGGGCAGCACCGTAATACCGGCAAAAGCCGGTATCCGGAAACATTTGAAATTAATGGATTCCTGCTTGAGCGGGAATGACTACTGCATGACCAATTTAGATTTTATGGTATCAATTCCCCTCTTGAGAGGGGCAGGGGTGTGTCCGGAATAGCAAACACCCAAAACACACCCCTGCCCCTCTCAAGAGGGGATTGTATAAAAAACTAAATTGGTTATGTACTAGTCTGTCTGCCCTGAATCTGTGAGTTGCAAAAACCGGATTTTTTGAAAAAATCCGGTTTTTTTGTACACTTTAACTCATAAAATCAAAGTTGACAAAGCACTGCTGTCAATTCCTGATTTCCTCCGGACAGACTCAGGATGTCCTGCGCGACATCAGCACACCCTCGATAAAGGGATCGATTTCGCCATCCAGCACACTGTAAACATTGCCAATATCCATGCCTATGCGGTGGTCTTTTGCCATCTGGTAGGGATGAAGCACATAGGAGCGGATCTGGTTGCCCCAGGCAATATCATCCTTGGCATCATTGACTTCCTGCATCTTCTGATCCTGCTTGCGCTTTTCATAATCATAAATTCTGGAGCGGAGCACCTTCATAGCCATATCCCTGTTCCTGTGCTGGGATTTTTCCTGCTGGCACTGAACCACAAGGCCGGTGGGCAGATGGGTAATGCGTATCGCGCTGCTTGTCTTGTTTACATGCTGGCCTCCGGAGCCGCTGGCCCGGAACACATCAATGCGCAGATCCTTGTCTTCGATTTCCACCACGATTTCATTATCCAGTTCCGGATATACAAACACCGATGCAAAGGAAGTGTGACGCTTGCCGCCCGCGTTAAAAGGAGAAATTCTCACCAGCCGGTGAACCCCTTTTTCCGATTTGAGATAGCCGTAGGCATATTTCCCCTCAGCCGTAAACGTGGCACTTTTGATTCCTGCCTCATCTCCGGGCTGCAGATCAATAAGTTCACTTTTGAACCCCTTGCGCTCCACCCATCTGCTGTACATCCGAAAAAGCATTTCTGCCCAGTCCTGAGCCTCGGTTCCGCCTGCGCCCGCGTTGATGGAAACAATCGCGTTGTTCTGATCATTTTCTCCGTCAAGCATCAGATCCAGAGAATACTGGTGTATGCGTTTTTCCATCTCCTGAATCTGTCCGGTGGCCTCTTTTTCAACTTCCGGATCATCCTCTTCCTGTGCCATTTCCAGCAAAGTTTCACTGTCTTCCAGTTCACTGGCCAGACTGTTGAATGACTCCATCTTGTCTGTAATGAGGGATCGTTCCTTCAGGATGATTTTGTTGTTTTCCGGATTGTCCCAGAATCCGTCTTTGGAAATAATCTTTTCAATTTCCTCCAGCCGTTTTTCCTTTCCGGCCAGGTCAAAGATACTCCTTTAAATTTTCAAGTTGGCGGTGAAGTTCCTTTAACGTCTGTTTCAGTTCAATAACCATTTTTTTCCTCCGTTTTATAATATGTTGGAATTATGCAGTTTAAATCCGCATTTGTCATCTGACCGCAGAACCCGCGCAGGAAAGTGCAGGCGTTCCGGAAAGATACTCTGAATGCCGGGCTATCCCCTGTCTGCGCTGTCTGCTGTTCATTTTTTTCAATGCGGAAATTCCCGGTGCATAACTCCGTATGCAGGGATTCAAATCCGGCCAGGATATAACTTGCCGGAAATACTCCCTTAAAAGGGAATATTTTCCTTAATTCACCAGAAATGCCCAGACTGCGTCCTGGAATTTTTATTGATCCGATTTTTGCAGAAAACTGAAAAATCAATCCGGCTTCCGGCTCAGGAATTCTTCCAAAAATTTCAGAATAACTGATTTGCCGCATGAATGCAATATATAAAACCTGAAAATACAAAAAACCGGCAAAAAACGGGTAAGATTGGTATCCTCTATGTCTGAATCAGGAAATGGGAGAAACCGGAAAAACAAAGCGGAGATTTCTGACAAAAAAAAGCTGTTTCCTTACACAGGAAACAGCTTTTTTACCTTTTATAACATCCGTCCGGAAATTTTGGTGTATCATAAAAAACGGGCCTTCTGAAAAAATTTATACATCATGAGTTACGCAGTTTGATTTCAATTATCTGATATACAAACAAATTAATGCAATGCAGAATCGGCATTTATAAAAATCAACAGATTAAAACTCAATTGCATAACAACAAGTTCAGCAGCGGGTGATAACCCGTCCACCTGAGAGATGGGTTAGGCTTTTTTATGTGCTTTCATTTTCTGATGCTTTTTTAATTCGGGATATTTTTCCATGCCTGAACATGATTTCATCTGCTTTCTGCTTAATCATTTCTGCCATATTATGCAAATCAGAGCCGCTTTTTTCCCACAGCCGGACTTTGATTTGACGGAGTTCCGCAAGCATTTTGTCATCACTGTACCACATTTTCATCACCTCCTGTCAGTTCAGGCGGAGTCAGAATTTCGGGAACATACAACCCCGCAGATGTGTTGAAAAGTTTTATTTTTTTCCGGCGATGCCCGTCTGCAAGATGTCTGCAATTCCATGTAACCAGAAAGTCCGCCTTGTAATATGACGCAGCAGCGATATGAAGGGCATCTGCGGCATAATTCGCCGGAATTATTTTCTGTCCGATATAACCCCCGGCAATTTTTTCAATCTCCGGCAAAAGTTCAAGCTGAGGATAAAAAACAGCCGTCTGTATCTCCTGCCCCGCCTGTTTTGTTATTATGATTATTGCAGGCCGAGTATTCCCATAAAAACTGAAAAGCTGGTTAACGGCTTCTGTCTGTATCCCATGTGCTATTGCATTTTAAACCCGACAACTTTTTTCTCGGATTGATAACTTAACTTATTTGGCAATTTTTGATAATTAAAAGATATTCCATATTTTTGGCACAACAGCTTTACTGATTCATGAGTTTTTCTAAAATAGTCATGAATATCAATACTATCGCCCGATAATCTTTTTTGCACTTTAAATTTTTCAATCAATAAATCATTTTTAATCATTTTGTTCCTACTCACTGAATATTTTGACAAAATTATCAGAACAGACTTTTTCCATTGCGTATCAGTTCGTCAGCGAGACACGCTGATGCAGTTTTACATTTCTGTTCATACATTTCTCAATTGCTTTCAGAAGTTCTGTATTCCCTCCGAAGCATTCCCTCATTTCGCGTGCAAACTCATCTCTGTCAACAATCTCGATTCTGTCTTCAGTATGCGTACAGAAAAAAGATTTTATTTTTGAAAACATTTTCATACGGTTATTCTCCTTTCTCCTTATATTGTCAATTCCATGATTTATTTTATTATACTGATCCAATTTTTGTTTTCCTGGCATGATTTTTGCCTGACGGTCTGAAATCCGTTTCTGACCTGAAAAACCATCCGGACAGCATGAAAAGAGCATGTTTCTGCACATATGCAATTTTTGTGCCGCAAAAAACCAAAGTTGGATCAGTATATATGATTTGCCTTCTTCAAGCAGGGGTTTTCTCATAAATCATTTCCCAGTTTTTTTTAATTGCATTTTGAATGGTATAACAAAGAGTTAACCGGTATGGCAATAGATCTGTCTGGTTGAACGACTGGTTATGCCTTTAAATATTTCTCAAACTCAGAAACAGTAAGCCCCGCTGAACGTATCAGACTGCGAAGAGTTCCTTTTGCGATTTCTTTATGATTCGGAACAGATAAAGTAACAGACTCATCATTCTTTACCATGATGATATGACTGCCTTTCTGGCGGACTGCTTCCCATCCGAGTTTTTCAAATATTCTTGCAACCTCTTTTCCGCTTAATACCGGCATTAGGCAGCAATCTCCAACTGTCTCGTTTCTATTGTGAGCGGCAAACCTCTTTCGGCACGTACTTCCAGACACATATGAATAGCTTCTTTTACATTTTTCAATGCTTCTTCTTTTGTTGCTCCCTGACTTACACAACCCGGAACAGAAGGGCATTCAGCAATCCATATACCGTCTTCATCTCTGTCAAGAGTTACTGTAAATTTCATTCAGCCACCTTTTATCATTTTGTTAAGGAACTTGAAAATTCTCAATATACCGGTTTTGATTAAAGGGAGGCTTTTCCCCTGTTAAGGATGCTCTTTTTTAACGGTATATCAGCATTTTTCACTTCCCTAAAGTATAGACAAAATCCAACCCGAACCTGATTGTAATGTTTCAACTTTGGTTTTTTTCGGCATGATTTTTGCAGTGCGGTCAGAACCGGAAAAAATCATCCTTTCTGACCTGAAAAACCCTCCGGACAGGCTGAAAAAACATGTTCCTGACGGCAGGCAGTTTCTGTGCCGCAAAAAACCAAAGTTGGATCGGTATATATGATTTGCCTTCTTCAAGTATGGATTTTCTCATAAATTACTTCCCAGTTTTTTCAATTGCATTTTTAATGGTATAACAATAAATTAAGCGGTGGCGGGCTCATCCCGCCATCCGCTTGAATGGCTTGGTTAATAGGCTTCAGTCCGACTTCATTCACCTGATGCGCCTTTTTCTCCAAAAAGAACTATTGCTCAATTGAAATTAAGTATGGTGTACCCCTATTCGTTTATACCCGAAAACTTTGGTTCACCTACTTAAAGATTCAAACCACTCTTTTACTAAACGCTCCCCCTCAGAAATTTGTTCTGGATTCATTTTTATTTTTAGCTTTTCCAATCGAGCTTTAGCATCTTCATGGCCTTGTTTAACTGATAATGTATACCACTTGTAAGCCAAAGAATAATTATTTTGTTCTTCATATAATACTCCCAAATAATGCTGAGCGCTTATATCACCTTGGTTTGCAGATTTTTCGCACCAAAATAAAGCATCTTTTAAACTTTTTTCAACGCCTTTCCCTGTACGATAATGCATCGCCAAGTATAATTGTGCTCCTCTATTTCCTTGTTCTGCTGCCTTGCGGTACCAATATGAAGACTTAGCAAAATTTGTTGTTAATCCGGTGCCATTATTATAATAAACACCTAAAGTAAGTTGAGCATCAGCATGCCCCTGTTTTGCGGCTTCAAGGAATAAGGGGATTGCTTTATCATATTCCTTTTTTTTTGCGTATTTAACACCTTCTTCATATAATTCTTCTGGACTTGAAGCTAAAACAACCTGCGCCCCCAAACAACACATTGCCAACACCAATAATACCTTGCCAAATAATCTCATAGTAAAACCATCCTTTTTTAAAAAAGTATAAAGTTGTTATGCGGACACCATGTCCGTATTTTATGTATATAATACTATATGCTTTCTGAAAATCCATAAGGCATACAATACTGTATGCTCTTCTGAAAATTTCCAAAGCATATATACTGATCCGATTTTGGCTTTTTTGAAAACCGGAACATATTCTTAGGTGATTTCCAGAAAAGAATAGACCTCTTTCCAAAGTCAATCTTTATCCAATAAAATCAAGGGAACAATTTCCACTTTTGCAAGAGGTCTAATATACCGTCAAAGTATAAAAAGCTTCCAGCTTTTGCTCTGTGCATGTGAACCTGAATTGGTATATTTATTTTGATAAATCACCTTAAATGCCTTTGTCTGAAACATAAGGCAATTTCTGTGCCATAAAAAAACAAAATTTATCTGACATCTGACGCGTTATGATCTTTCCGTGTGTCAGTCAGTGCCGAGCATATCTGTTCCTCTATATAGCAGCAAGTGGCAGTTGTCAAGGCATTTTCCTGACTGACGGCTGATTCTGTCAGCATGTCCGAATTTATCATTTATCCATTTGTTTTTTAAAAAAAAGAGACAGGGAGCATCCGAAGTTATCGGAGACCGGGGGACAGAAACGGGCTGATGATTCTCCGGATGATGGGCATGGCTGTTAAGTTCTCCGGTACATTTCCCCCTTTCGTAAAGCAGCCTGTTAAATTCTCCGCGGGATTTTTCTTTTTTGTAAAGATTTTCAGGCAGTTCAAAGGAAATCTCCTGCCCTGCTTTACAAAAGGGGAAAACTGCGGCCTTATGCCGAACTCACATTATACCAATTCCCCATTGATTTGATACAGTACCGTCAGTTTTTCCGCGTGTGCAAAAAACCGCTCCGCTTAATTTTTGCACTCCTCCGGATCAGTCCGGATAGTATCAGGTCAATAGCGAATCGGTATTACCCAAAATATAGACAAGTTTATTTATAACGTGAGTTCGATGAGTTATAATTAAAAATCAACATATTAGACTGTAAGCAAGTTTCGTGCCAAACATAAAATTGCAAATATATGCTGATATTTTAATCTGTTATTCTCTTAATGCTTTTTGTCTCTTAACCCCTTAATTCGACATTAACAGTCTGTAATAAATGATAAAAAACTCGTCGAACTCACGTTATTTATATATACCAACTGTGTCTGAACTTGCAAGAAAAAAAATCAGATGATCGAAAAAAAAATCGGGGTTCAGTACATCTCTCCCCTTTAAAATAAGGCAGGGCTGTCAAGTTTTCCTGTTTGGCAGCGACCGCAGGCTCCCAAACTTTCCGTTTGGGACTCCGGGGATAAGAAATTGAATATACAGCACCAAGCAACAAAGGCACAAAGGAAAAATTTTGTGAATCTTTGCGGTTTGGTGTTTTTGTGGCAAAAAAATATAAAGGCTTTGGATCAACCCCTCTTCTTTTTACTCCGCCGGAGCATAAGCAGGCTGATATTTTGTATACTAAAAATCAGAAATATAAAAAATCAGAATACAGTATTCTCCATTTTATTTTAATATTTTCAGTAAAATATATTTTTAAAAATGTATTCTTTGTATTCTTATGAATACATTTTTTGAAAATCTGCCTCATTTTTTCCTTGATCTTTTTTTTCCGTCCGGTTATGTACAATCCCAAAAGTGCAGATAATGGCAGGTTTGGCATCTGCATGAAAAAAATTTTCTGAACTGACTGTGACGATAAAAAAACCTTAACCATTCCCGGAGCAGCAAAATGAAATGTCCTGTTGTTTTTGAATATCTTGATTACCGATCTTTTCTCCGGGATATGTTTGCCTGCAGAAAAGAGCAGATCAGGCATTTCTCCTACCGCTACTTTTCCCGGAAATCCGGTTTCAAATCCCCCAATTTTCTGAAACTGGTGACAGACGGCATCCGCAATCTCACCAATGAAAGCATAGGAAAGATTGCCCAGGGCTTTGATCTGAAAAAACAGGAGCGGGATTATTTTGAGTTTCTCGTATTCATGAATCAGGCACAGACCCATGAAGAGAAAAACCATTACTATAAAAAAATGATGTCCCTGAAAGGATACAGGGATATACGGAAACTGGAATCTGCGGAATACGAATATTTTTCCAAATGGTATTATCCGGTTATCCGTGAAATTCTTATGTTCGGAGACCGCAGGCACAGCCCGGAGCAGGTTGCGGAAATGCTCAATCCGTCTGTAACCGTTGCAGAAGTGAAAAAGGCAATGGATCTGCTGCTCAAAAGCGGACTGATTCAAAAGGATGAAGACGGACTCTGGTTTCAGGCAGATCGGAATCTCAGCACAGGCCCGGAGGTCAAATCACTGGTCATTGCCAATTATCACAGGGAAATGCTCCGGCTCGCGGCAGAATCCATAGAGCGTTATCCTGCTGCGGATCGGGATATTTCCGCTCTGGTGCTGAGTGTGACAAGGGACAGAATCAAAGATTTGAAGAAAAAAACCGCAGAATTCAGAAAACAGTTGCTGGAAATGGCATCTGAGGAAAAGAATCCGGATCAGGTGGTGCAGGTTAATATACAGGTGTTTCCCCTTACGGGAATGCTGCAGGGAGGAGAAAGATGTCAGGGATAATCCGTTTTTCAGGCAGGTTTGCACCCGGAATACTGCTGCTGATCAGCTTTTGCATTTTTGCAGGATGCGGTGCGCAGAGCAATACAGAAATCGGCAATCCGGAAGTGTCTTTTTCCTCTTCCTCCCTTGCTGCAATGGGAAGCAGCGCGGAAATGGAATCTTTTCTTCGGGATCAGTACAGCACTGATATTAAAAATGATGAAATTCCCCCAATCTATTCCGGAGGAACCCCAGACGCCGGCGGACTGCCTGCATCTCCTGATGCTGATGTTTCCGCAGTGAACGGGGAAATTTCCGCAGCCGGATCAGATTCCCGGAACATGGTTCAGAGCGGCAGTTCTTATTTTTATATAGCCGGGGACAGAAAAATTGTCACTGTCCGCGCAGGTGTGACTGATACGGTTTCCAGTCTCGCAGTGTCAGGAGAAATCATCTCCCTGCATCTGCACAATTCCACTCTTGCAGTCCTGTTCACACCGGACAAAGGTTTTTCCGCAAACAGCGATCAGCAGAAATCCTCTGCTTACACAGGCATTCTGCTGGCCGATGTCTCACAGCCCGGACATCCGGAAAAAATGAAAGAAATTCAGATGGAAGGACGTTTTGCCGGTTCTTTTGTGAAAGCCGGAAAACTCTGCACCGTATTGCAGTATATGCCGGATCTGCTTGTATCTCTGGGCAGTGCAAAAACAGAAACTGCACAACCGGATCGGCAGGAGATTCTTGAACAGGCGCAGGAAAATCTGAGCCTGATGGAAAAGGATGATATGATTCCCTGGTATGCTCTGATGGATGATCTGGGACAGCCCATACTCACTGTTCCTCTGCTGAATTATGCACAGGTATACCGTCCTGAAATTCCCACAGGCGGCATGATAACAACTGTGACTGTTTTGGATCTGGCTGATATTTTCCGTCCTGCGGACAGCACTGCCCTGATTGCGGATATCCGTTTTGTTTATATATCCTCTTCCGCAGTTTATCTGGCCGGGCCTGCGGATGCGAATGCTTTGGGAGCAAATGAAACAGCACAGACCGCGCTCCACAAAGTGGAAATCGGGGGAAATCTTCCTGTTTTTACTGCATTCATTACGGTAACAGGAAATACAGACAGGCTTTCTGTTCTCAGTGAATCCAATGGCATTTTGCGATTTACCGGTTCTCTGCCCGGCGGTTCTTCCCTTTCTCTGTCCTGTATGCAGACAGATCCGGGTTCTCTGGAAATTCTTTCTGAAACCGCTTTCAGCGTACCTGTGAATTCTCCGGGAATCCATTTTACCGAAGATCGCATGATTGTGCATTCACGGGAATATCCGGGAACACTGATGGCTGCGGATCTGGGCGATCCTCTGCATCCGCAGGCCGGACAGTGGATCAATCTGCAGGGAACTGCGGATTATGTTCTGCCTTTTGAAGCAGGGGAAATCCTTGTGTTTGGCAAACAGGCAGACAAAGTTCAGATTTCCCTGCTGGATATTTCAGATGTGAAAAATCCTGTGCTTGTCCGGCAGGAAATCGCAGGACAGAATATGCAGATTCCGGACGCGCCTTTTTCCATAGGACTGGAACCGTATCAGAGAGTGATTGCCCTGCCGCTGGATGTGAATTCTTCCAAAACAGAAAGTGCAACTGTTCCGGAAGCATCAGCGCAGGATATAAGCCAAATCAGAGAGGATGTTTTGCCGCTCCGTATGGTGAATGTTTACCGGGTGACAGCGGACAGGGAATTGGAAACACTCGGTCAGATCTTTCCGGCATATGAAAAATCCCAGACACAGGGAACCGGATATGACTGGATACGCATACAGTTCATGGAAAACAAAGTGTATATTTTTCAGCCCGGTGGCATGTCCTCAGCAGATGCGGAAAATCCTGAAAACAGCGTAATGCACGTTGTTTTCTGATGAACTACAAGGATTTTTTGTAAGAAAGGATAGTTCTCTGGAAAACTGCTATGATTTTAAATAAGAAAGGATTTTTCAGTTCTCTTAAAACAGGACCGCAGGAATTTTGAATAAAGAAAGGATTTTTCAGTTTTTTTAATCCTTTCTTACATAAAATCCTTGTAGTTATAAAAGAAAGGAGGCAAAGCATGAAAAAAAAATGAAGTTTCAAAGACTTTGAGAAAATGGATTGGGGAAGCATTTCCAAGTCATTTTCTGAAAGCCTGCAAGAAGTGTTTCGACCTGTACGGTCAGCGATTGTTCTGAATGTTTTCCGGATCCTCCGGAAGGGGAAAATCTGACCGCAGAGGTGGGAATATTTCCAAACTTATAAGCAATAGGAAATCTGAAAAATATTTCAGCGGAAGATTCTGTTTTCAGTTTGCAGCGAAGACACAAAGACGCAAAATTCCACAAAGCCTGATGAATATTTATCAGATCTCATGTCCGGTATGCTGCGGATGTTTCACCAGCACACGGATATTTCTGCTTATATGTTTATCCCGCCTCTGCCATCACAATCTGCCGGAGTACAAAATTCGGAAAAACCGGATTTTTCAGAAAAATCCGGTTTTTTGAATACCGGAAAACTTTCGGTTGAGTGACTTATCACAGCCCATAAAATGGGAATCACAGAATCTCAAAGGAGAAAAAAATGAAAAGAATATTTGCATTGGCAATAAGCGGACTGTTTTTTCTGTTTTGCATGAGCGCGTGCGGGGGCGGAGGTTCTTCCTCTGATGTACCTGCCACAGACGGCAAAACCACCCGATCTTCTGATTTGTCCCGTTTTTCCTCGGACAGTGAACTGGAAACCTATCTCAAAGAAGGACTCCGTGCAGGCAGTTCTGACGAAAATATGATGCTGCGCTATGATACAATGGCAGCAGCAGCACCGGAAACCGCTGCCAATGATGCCAAAGACAGCGGCGCCGGAGTGGTATTTTCCGGAACCAATCTGCAGGAAGCAGGCGTGGATGAGGCAGACATCATCAAAAGTGACGGCAAATATCTGTATATTGCGGCAGGTCGGCAGGAACCGGTTTACTGGCTTATGGGTGAAAAGACGGTGGAGGTTTCCGCAGAGGAATCCGAATCTGATGGCAGTGATTCTGCCAATGTGGATGCAGCACCGGATTCTCCAGAAAAGCCTCTGATTGCGCCTGCGCCCGCCATTATTGATACAGTTCTTCCCGAAACCGAAAAAAAAGACCCGGTCATCCGTGTTCTGTCCCTTTCGGAAAATCCCGCTCAGTCAACGGAGATTGCCTCCATTTCCCTCAAAGATTTTGAAAACAGTGTCAACGGTCTGTATCTGGTGAAAGATCGGGGAAATGCCAAACCTGATCTGCTGATTACAACAGGCGGAAATGCCAATGATGTATGGGGCTGCTGGTATTCGCCCTGGTACTGGAACAGCGGTATTACGGAAATTGGCATATTTGATGTCAGTGCGCCGGAAAATCCCAGTCTGCTGTATTATGTAAAACTGGACGGTCAACTGATTTCCACCAGACGGATTGGGGACAAACTGTATGCCGTAACCCGTTACACCCCGAATTTGCCGGAATATGTTCCCTATCCTGCCACACGGGAGCAGGAGGAGCAGAATGAAAAGGTTCTGGAAAATGCAAAACTTGGGGATATGCTGCCGAAAATGGAAGTCAATGGCATAAGCACGGCTCTGGTTGCAAGCGATCAGTGCTGGCTGCCTCCGGTGAACGAGGATCGCAATGAAGAGCCGAACCTGATTACCGTGACGGCCATTGATCTGGCAAATCCTGAAAACCGGGTTTCCGCATCCATTGCAGGGCCTACGGAAACCATCTATGTATCCACCCAGAGCATGTATCTGGCAACCACCCGTTATTATTATCAGCCAATGGTCGGCATACTGGAAGATGCCGATTCTGTCAGTGAAAGTCAAACCGCACCTCCGGAAACTACGGACATTCACAAATTCACCCTTACCAGTGCCGGGCCTGTGTACAAAGGTTCCGGAAGCGTGACCGGACATCTGGGATGGAAAGAGGATCAGAAACCCTTCCGCATGGGAGAATATAACAGCGTTCTGCGTGTTGCCACTTCTCTGGGCAATACATGGGAAGGCAGTGCCACCACCCGTCTGACACTGCTGAAGGAAGGCACAGATTCAACTCTGACAGAAACCGCACATGTGGACAATATCGGAGAAACCGGGGAAAGTCTGTATGCTGTCCGTTTTGTGGGAACACGGGCTTATCTGGTCACCTTCCGCGTCACAGATCCGCTTTATATTTTTGACCTTTCCAATCCTGCCAGCCCGCGCAAAGCCGGAGAACTTCATATCAGCGGTTATTCTGATTATCTCCATCCCATTGGCGAAAACCTGCTGCTCGGTATCGGAAAAGATGCTGTTCCTGATGATGCATCCAGCGATTTTGAGGGCCGGGGCGCATGGTATCAGGGCGTAAAACTCTCTTTGTTTGATGTGAGCAATCCATCCGCGCCGTATGAGAAAAAATCCATTGTCATCGGAAAACGGGGAACAGAATCTGACGCGCTGATGGATCATCATGCGCTGGCTTATCTGCCTTCGGAAAACGGAAATCCCGCGCGGCTGGCTCTGCCTGTTCAGTTGCATGATACACCTTATACTTACTATACGGAGGATTCCGGATATGATCCGTCCCATCCTTCCACATGGTATGACTGGACTCACACCGGACTGTATCTTTTTGACATCAGTGAGACAGACATTGTCAGTACCGGAAAGATGATTGTGGAAGATCGATCAGGTTATGAATACGCGCCCTGGAGTTCCACAACTGATCGGGCAGTGATTGCCGGAGACAGTGTGCATTATGTTCACAATGCACAGGTCTGGTCTGCTCTCTGGTCAGATGCAGAAAACATGTCCGGCCCTGAGTGATCGGTTTTTCATTTTTTGTCTGGCATGTTGTTTTGACTGCGGTGGGCAAAAAAATTTTGCCCACCTGCCTGCTGTAACCGCTTATAAAAATGGGTTATCTTCCGGCATAACAACAAGATGAGTGGCACGGCGACAGCCGTGTCCGCTTGATCGTTTGGTTATGCCATTTTTTTACTTTCAGATACTTAACTAATTTTCATGGACAAATGAATCAGACAGACATAAGTAAGGTTCCATATATTTTATGGGATAAAAATTTCAGAAAACCTGACTGTTCAAAGGAATCCATTCGGGGGAATCCATTTTTTTATACCACAAAATATATGGAACCCTACTTATCATTACTGATTCAGTATATCAGTATTCATTCTGGACTGTTCAATAATTTTTACAAGTTCCTGAGATGCTTCCGGATGGTAAGTAAGGTTACATATATTTTATGGGATAAAGATTTCAGAAAACCATACTGTTCAAAAGAATCCGTTCCGGGGAATCCATTCTTTTATACCACAAAATATATGGAACCCTACTTATCCACCCGGAATGAGATTTAAAAAATGTCTCTGTTTTTCCGGCACGGTTTTTCATTTTTATGTCAGCATCAATGATTACAAGCAGATATGTTTCCGGCGGAAAATGATAATATTTCATCTTTTCAGAAAAATCTTTTAAATTGCAACACAGGAACCATGCAAACGGCCGATCTGATTTATATTTTTTCCCGTAAATCACCTTATGTTTCTGTTACTGTTAAGGTTTTAAACCGGATACGACCTGCAATGCCTGAATCGCCTCTTCCAATCCTATCCTGCCATCGCCTCCGGCATCCCATTTTTTCGCTTCATTAAAAACAGCCGCATCCAATTCCCACTGATTATAGGTTTTAAGGGTTAATGCCTGCTCATTTGGAACCTGAACAGTCTGATTTTCCAAAACCTCAACATCAGAGTAATGTTGGGTGATATATCCGTAAGCTTCGATAGTGATTCGGTATTTACCTATCGGAAGATTATTCAGCGTATAATAGCCGTCATTATCTGATAAGGCAGTTGTTTTGATATTGGAAAACAAATCATTTTGAGCCGTGATTTTTGCTTCGGCAATACCTTGCTTAGGACACGGGCTGTAGCCACAGTTATAATAACAAAATACTTGTCCTCTGATATTTCCTGTCTTATGCTGCGGGATAACAGAAACCGGGCTGACAGTCTTATTCTCATTGGGAATTTCATCTATTGCCGTTACTGCAAAATAGTACGTTGTTCCGGACATAAGGTTCGATATATCATAAGAAAATGTTCCGGGAGATTTTTCAATATACCCTATGCCGCTCACATTCGTAAAATTTGCAGTACTCTGATAAATGCGATATTTTACAACATCTTTCTGTGCAGTTTCATCATAGCCGTTCCATGAAAGAGATACTTCAGTACCTGTATAGTGGTCAGTTACGGTTAACTGCGTCACAGCCACAGGCGGCAAAGAATCTGTAACATTTGTTACGCTGATACTTTTCAAATACTTATCGCCTGCAATCTTTGAGAAATCATACTCATTTGCCGGATCATCCGTAACCCACGCACCGTCTCTGAAAGAACCGGCAGCAATTTTTACATTATAATTCTGAGAGGTGCCGGATGCTCCTGTCGGAATTCTTCCCGTGAGTATTTTCACTGTTGCGGTTACTGATTGTCCCATCATATTGGAAGATGTATCCGTAGTCCCCACCCATATTTTATATCCTGACGGTGCGGTATACAATGAAGCATATTGAGTTTTTTCAGAGAGAGGATAGGTTGCATCTGACTTTGCTGCTGAAATGACTTCCCAATTCACAGGTATCTGCAAGATAAGACCGCACTCGCCTCCCGAACTGTCCGCATCACCTATGATTGTCAATGTGATGATTTCTCCGGTATTGGCACTGTCCGGAGCGGTAAAGGAAGAAATTGTGAGCTTGCAGGACATCAGCAGAAAGCTCATAAAAAATACGACTATTCCATAAGCAAATCCTTTTTTCATTTCATCCTCCTATGATTTTTGTAATATAACCAATTGTTATGCTGACACCATGTCCGCATTTAAAACATATGGTACTGTATGCTTTTTCTCTCTGTCTGCAGCTTCTCAGGAACAGATCCTCCGGTCTGCAATCTGTCTTGCGGAATGTCTGTATGTATGACCCGAATCTGTGAGTCGCAAATCCGGAACTTTTTTTGATTTGCCATGCGGCTCTGTGTCAGATAAAACAGCAGGGAAGATGACGGGAATATTTTCCGGAAAATCTGTTATGATTGATTTTATACGATACGGATATTGCGAAAGTCAAGAGAAAATGCTCCGGATTCCCCCCTGAATCCCAGCCCTTTCAAGGTGTGAAAAATAAGCTTTTGAAATCAGGTTGCTACAGACAGTTTTTTCTGATGCTGTCTGCCGGCGGCCTGCTGCAGAAACCGCCGGACATTGCGGAATTGCGCTGACCGGCCTGTGGACTCACCTTGAAAGGGCTGCCCCTTAATCCTAATGTCATTTAAGTTCTTTGGATTTTCTGAGAAAAAATTCCATACTGAGAGCATATCTGTCAAATTCTCTGAATAATTATTTGATTTTATTAATTTCTTTTTTTCCTCCTTTTGTAAAGTGGAGCAGGCTTCGCCGTGAGATCAGCCGAACGGGGGATTTCCTTGATCAGCCGCCCCCCTTTGCAAAAGCAGGGCTGTTAAGTTCTCTCATTCCCCTCTTGAGAGGGGACAAAGGGGTGTGTCCGGCAATGGGGAAAAGACACACCCCTGCCCCTCTCAAGAGGGGATTTTTTAAAGAACTTAACAGCCCTGCCTTTGCAAAAGGGGGAAACATCTGAACCTGAAAATTTCAGATTATTTCGATGATTATCAGAGAATATGACAGCCCGGACTGGAGAGTCAAAGTATATTTTCAATGACGATTTTTTCCGGAAACCGCGTTAAAGTGTCAGTCAGACGCGTCCGGGAATCCGGTTATAAGAATTTGTTCCGATTTCTGAAAAACAAAATCAGATCCATATCGATGCCACCCCCGTCATACAGCTTCCTGACATATCCATCTGGTATTTCTGATAAAATATTATTTTTTTACCGGTGAGAGACAGCCCGGCTTGGGACAGCTTTGAAAGAAGCTCATAATTAATGATTGATTCCGAACGGATTTTTTGATACACAATATAAGTTTGACTGTGGCGACAACCCCCGGAAAGGAAAAAGAATGAAAGAAGCAGAGAACTTATCTGTTTTTGACAATATCTGGAAATTTTTTGCATCGGTGCGTCTGACTGTGGCTGTGCTGCTGACTCTGGCAGGGGCATCCGTTATTGGAACCCTGATTCCCCAGAATGAAAACCCGGAAATCTATTTCCGCAAATACGGGGAAGTGCTGTACCGTATTTTCCATGCACTTGATTTTTTTGACATGTACCATTGCTGGTGGTTTCGCCTTCTGATCCTGACGCTTACCGCCAATATCATCGTGTGTTCCCTTGACCGGCTTTCCTCCCTGTGGAAAGTGGTTTTTGTAAAAGAGCCATCATTCCGTATTTCCAGTTTCCGGAATCTTTCCAGCAAATCCGAATTTACGACAGCCCGCTCTGCCAGTGATCTGAAACAGGACATTCTCTCTTATATGGGAAAATATTTCGGATATGTCCGGGCAGAGGACACAGAGACAGGATACTGCATTTTTGCTGAAAAAGGAAGGTGGACACGGCTGGGCGTCTATATTGTTCATTTCAGCATTGTATTATTGCTTGCGGGCAGCCTGATCGGTTCGATTTTCGGATTCGAGGGATTTGTGAATATTCCGGAAGGAGAGTCGGTCAGTTCCATTATGCTGCGGAATTCGGATAAAACCCATGCCCTGGATTTTGAAATCCGGTGCAATGATTTTGACGTGAGTTTTTATGAAACCGGCGCACCCAAAGAATTCCGGTCCAGTCTGGTGATTCTGGAAAACGGCAAAGAGGCTGTCACAAAAGATATCATTGTCAATGATCCCCTTCGCTACAGGGGAATCAATATATTTCAGTCCAGTTACGGCAAAATTCCTGCAACTCCCCGGATTTCTGACAAAGATGAAATAACCCTCTCCTTTACAGGCAGGGCATCAGGCATGATCTATAATAAAAAGGTGTATATGAACCAGACCATCGAGATTCCCGAAGGGGGCGGAACCCTTGTTCTCCGTGAGATTGTGCCTTCCTACATGTTCATGGGACAAAGAGATCTGGGTCCGACATATATCGGAACGGTCACTAAGCAGGACGGCACTGCATCAGAGGTTCACCTTCCTGTCCGCTTTCCCCGGTTTGACAAAATGCGGCAGGGAGCAGATTTTACCATTGCAGTTGAACATGCACACAGTGACAGTGATATGACCGAAAAATATTATACCGGTCTGCAGGTGACCTATGATCCGGGTGTGGTGCCTGTTTACGCGGGATTCATTTTCATAATTGTCGGATGCTATATCACGTTTTTCATGTCCCACCAGCGACTGTGCGCGGAAGTGGTTCAGAAAGAGGGTGTTAACCGGGTGATTGTAAGCGGCACTGCCAACAAAAATCCTCTGGGTATGGAAAATACGCTCAGGAAGATTTCACAGGAACTGGCCCGGAGGGAGAACGGCAAAATGATGCTGACTGAAGAAATCTGTTGATGTTTGCCCACGCGTGTCGTAAAAAGGGAATTTCAGATTCCCGGAAGATATAAGGATTTTCCCGGAGAAAGAGGTTTATACGGAGAAAATACTATGAAATGCACGATATGCGGAAGTGAAAATGTGGCCCGTTCCCACCGGAGGGGAATGGAAAAAATAGGCAAATATATTATTCCCGGAACTCCCTACCGGTGCAAAGAATGCTGGAGCAGATTCTGGGTGTTTGAAAATCCTCTCAGAGGCAGGGCGGTAAAGATTGCGGGCGGCTTCCTTGCATGTCTGCTGATTCTGTGCCTTGCATGGTTTTTCTGGCCCCGCCAGGAGGAAACTTCCTGGCAGGCGGTTCAAAGAAATGTCGGGGCAGTGCCGGAACCGCGTCCCAAAGAACCAGCTACTGTGGCCTCCCCTTTGGATTTGCAGAGCAAAACAGCGCAGGTTAAAACAGATGAAATCGAAGCCAAATCTGCACGGATACCGGAGCCACCAGTATCTGTCCATGAAAATGGAAAAACAGAAACACCTGTGATTGCAGATCGTTCCGAAACACCTGCGGATTCCGGGATAATATCTGTCCCCCCGATACCGGTCGATGTTTCCAAACCGGCATCTGAATCCGGGGATAAACAGGATACCCCGCCGGACTCAACCGGAAAAAGCGGCGGTGAAAAAACTCTCCAGGAAAGCCTGACCGATGGAATTGAAACAGCGGCTGTGCCGGATAAAAAAACAGAAATGGACAAAGAGTCCGTGCCTGTCCTGCCGGAAACAGCAAAAGCGGTTACTCCCGCATCCGATTCCGGAACTTCCGCTCCTGCAGGATCTGAAGCACCGCAGGAAATCCGGGCGGAAGCCGGTTATGCCGGATCTCCGCAGACCGGAAAAAAGGAAACAGATCAGGCAGTGACAAATACAGGAACTGTTCTGTCTGTTCCGCAACTGCCTGTTCCAGATACAAAAACTGCCCCTGCAAAGGCAGTTCCGGAGTCTGCCCCTGCCGTAACTATTTCCCCTGCAAAGGCAGTTCCGGAATCTCTCCCTGATACAAAACAGGTTCCCGCGCCTGCTTCTTTCCGTGAACTGAAGACTGTAAAAAGCAAATCAGAAAAAGAGGCTTTTGAGATACATATTCTGGCAGACGGGCCCGTGTCTGAGCATACTTTTTTTCAAATCAAATCCCAATCCCCCCCCAAACTGGTGGTGGATCTGCCGGGAAAATGGAAACACCGGGGAAAAGCCCTTTTCAAAGTGAAGGACAGCATGGTATATCAGGTAAGAGTCGGGCTGCATCCTGATTTTATCCGTGTGGTTCTGGATATGAAAATCAGCGGGCCTTTGCAGCCTGCATTTTCAGAAACAGATCAGGGACTGAAAGTGACTCTCACACGGCAGGCGGAATAGAGATTTTGTCCCATAATATGGGATTATGTCTAATATACAGTTTTTATTTAAAAAAAATATTCTTTCAGAGGTTACAGGATGAACAGTTCCATATTATTGTCTGTTGTCACATTTGTTTATGGATTTTCCGCTGTTCTTTATATTTCACAGTGGATATTCAGAACAGAAAAGCCGGGAAAGCTTGCCGCATGGGCAGCGGTCATCGGGGGAACAGGAAATCTGATGGGTATTATTATGCGCTGGATCGAGTCCTACCAACTGGGATACGGACACGCTCCCCTGTCAAATCTGTATGAATCCCTGGTTTTCTTCTCCTGCGCCATTGCATTTATCTATCTTTTTGTGGAATACCGTTACAAAAACAGGATGATCGGCGGATTTGCCATGCCTATCTCTTTTCTGGCTATGGCCTATGCTTCCCTCTCTCCCAACATCAGCGACCGGATTCAGCCACTGATTCCGGCTTTGAAAAGCAACTGGCTCATCGCGCATGTCATCACCTGCTTTCTGGGCTATGCAGGCTTTGCCATTGCTTTTGGAATCAGCATTATGTATATTCTCCGGCTGAGAGAACAGGGTGACTCTTACCTGGCATCCCGTCTTCCGGCTCCGGGAGATCTCGACGATCTGACCCATAAAATGGTGCAGTTCGGTTTTCTTTTTCTTTCTGCGGGAATTATTACTGGCGCGGTATGGGCCAACTCAGCCTGGGGCCGTTACTGGGGATGGGATCCCAAGGAAACCTGGTCTCTGATCACATGGTTTATTTACGCCGGGCTTCTCCATGCCCGGCTCATGCGGGGATGGCATGGCAGAAAAATCGCATATATTTCCATCATAGGATTTGTGGCTGTGCTTTTCACCTATTTCGGGGTAAATCTTCTGCCCGGACTGCACAGTTACAGCACACAGTGATTTACCCTTGACAAAAACAGACACAGCAGGTAGAAAAAATCTTTTTTTCCTTTGTGTCCTTTGTCAGGGATTCAGGTTGGTTGTTTCATGGCATTAATTTTTAACAGGTGACGGAGTTTGTATGAGCGAATCAGAAGAAAAAGCAAAAGGGTGTTCCGACAGCGGAGGATTTGCCATCCTCTTTTTTATTGTCGGACTGGCCGCAAGCCTGATTGTCGGATGGGTGATTTTTCCGAAACTTCTCTACTCCCAGAAGAAGCAGCCCTTTGACTTCAGCCACGCACTGCACAATGGCCTGGTGGACAACGGGTGCGAGAGCTGCCATTTCTTCCGTGAAGACGGAAGTTATGCCGGTGTTCCCAAACTGGAACAGTGCGCGGGATGTCATGAGGATGTGCAGGGGGAAACCGCAGATGAGGCCGTATTCGTAAACGAATATGTGAAAAATGGCAGAGAAGTGCCCTGGCTGGTGTATTCAAAACAGCCGGACTGTGTATTTTTCTCCCATGCAGCGCATGTCAAATCCGGCAAAATGGACTGCAAAACATGTCACGGCCCCATCGGAGAATCGGAACATCTGAAACCCTATGAGGAAAACCGGATTACAGGTTACAGCCGGGATATCTGGGGAAAGAACATCGCAGGTTTCAAGAAAAATACCTGGGATCGGATGAAGATGGATGACTGTTCTGAATGCCATGTGAAACTTGGGG
>CAZHPS010000048.1:0-22302 GCA_964534335.1 uncultured Desulfobacterales bacterium | reverse complement strand
GATCTTTCACATTTCTGCTGTCAGAACATGGAGTGCCCTGATTACGGCAAAAGGGGAACAGGCCGGCTGACCGTATGTATGTATTACGGGAAAGACAGAAAGCGAAGGTTGGTAGTGGGTCTGCACGAACTGATTAAAATTTAACTATCTTATATTATTATGTTTTCAGAAAATGCTGATTTTTGTTTATACATAATAAATACAAATAGTTATACGATACATCCATGATACTGTTCATGCTGATTTTATATAATATACTGATTTATAAATTAAAAAAATCAGTATAAAAAGTCCCACTACCCGGGAATGGATTACCTGTCCGGCTGTTCAACGGGAGTAGGACACAAGGTGTTTTTCGTGGTTTAAAAAAAATATTCCCCGATTTCCGAAAGCGGTTTGATATAAGATTTTCTGAATACACGAAAATTTCGTTTGCCTGCTTACTTCATAATGACATTGGATACTGAACACCTGACATCATATCCCGGACTCATTTTTTGCAACAATGGCCTTTGCCGGAATCAGTCCGGTTGCACTGGCAGATACAATGTTTCCGGCAACTCCGGGGCCATCTCCGGCCACGTACAGCCCTTTGATCTTTGTTTCCAGTTCATTTGTGGTTTTCACCTGTGTGGCAAAAAATTTGATTTCCGGTGCATAAAGCAGGGTTTCATCATTGGAAACACCGGGAATCACAAAATTGAGTTTTTTCAGCCCCTCCACCAGATTGGCAACAATGCGTTCCGGCAGGGCCATAGCAATATCTCCGCACACCACATTGGTCAGGGTCGGCTCAATATATCCTTTATGCACACGGTTCCAGGTGCTTCTCCGTCCCCGGATCAAATCTCCGAAACGCTGCAAAATGGGTTTTCCGCCGCCGATAAGAGAGGCCAGATTTCCAATGGCCTCTCCGTATGCCTGATTGTCCGTGACCGGTTCTGTGAGAATGACTTTGGACAGAAAAGCAAAATTGCTGTTTTCGGATTTTCTGTCCCGGTACGCGTGCCCGTTCACACACACGAAATTTCTGTAATTTTCCAGAGAAACATAGCCCCGGTGATTGGTACAGAAGGTGCGTGTCTGGTCATCATACTTCTGCGTCTGAATGAAAAATGTGGGATCATAAATGATTTCGCATAGATCTTTGAGGATTTCATTGTGAACCTCCACCCGCACGCCCACTTCAATTCCGCGATGTGTAAGCCCAAGATCATATTTCTGCCCAATTTTCCCCATCCAGTCTGCGCCCACACGTCCCGGAGCCAGAATCACATTTTCAGCATAATAACGGCCTTTGGATGTGATTACGCCCTTTATCCCGGGGTTTTCCGCAATAATATCTTCGACTTCCTCATTGGTTTGCAGAACAACACCTTTGCGGGAAACAATATAGTCTGCCATACCGGAAATATATCCGGGCAGGGCATCACTGCCCAGATGCTTCTGTTTGATAATCAGCAGATCAATGCCATATTTTCTGGCGTTTTTCCGGAAATTTTCCGCCTCTTTCATATCGGTTGGATATACCGGCCCGTCCATTCCGAACCGGTTGAATATCTCTTCGGTTTCATCAATAAGAGCCTGTGCCTGGGAACGGGACATGAACTGGGTCAGATCTGTTTTTCCCAGTTTGGGAATATAATTGAGTTTTCCGTCAGAAAAAAGCCCGGCTCCGCCCACACCGCAGAGAATATTGCAGGGACTGCATTTCACACAGCTATGGGTTTCGGGAATGGGACATTTCCGTTTCATGGATGCACGCCCTTTTTCAATCATCAGGACGCTCAAATCTGAATGCTCCCGCAGATAATAGGCGGCAAAAAGCCCGGCAGGCCCGCCACCGACAATAATCACATCATATTTTTGGGATATTTCTGAATGTGTTTCTGACATAATGACTCCAATAATGATGAATGTTTCCAGTGAATGGTGAATTTTCACCATTCACCATTCACCATTCACCATTCACCATTAAACATTAAACATTAATTTTCATCCATACCGGATGGCCTCAGTCGGATTCAGCCGCGCTGCCTTCCGGGCCGGGTAAATGGTTGCAAGAAAACAGATTAGCAGAGTGCCTGCCACAATCAGTCCCACATCCTGTATTTCCAGACTTACCGGCAGATGGGGAAAAAGATACACCTGTGTGGAGAGTTTGATCAGTTTGTATTTCTTGATCAGAACGCAGATCAGACTGCCGGAAATCACGCCGAAAAATGTGCCAATCGCGCCGATGGTCATGCCTTTGAACACAAATATCTTCCTGATGCTCTGATCTGTTGCGCCCATAGTTTTCAGTATGGCAATATCTCTGGTTTTTTCCATCACCATCATAATCAGGGTACTCGCGATATTAAAGGCAGCAACCAGCACAATCAGCGTCAGAATAATAAACATCACAGTTTTCTGCAGGCGCAGTGCGGAAAAAATATTCCGGTTCATCTGCATCCAGTCCTGTGCCCAGTAAGTCCCGCCCAGCATACGGACAATATTCCGGGCTGTTTCTGCTGCCTGATAAATGTCTGTGACCCGCACCTCAATGCCGGAAACCGCATCCGGTCTGCCCAGAATCTTCTGTGCCTCTCTGAGATGAATATAGGCCAGGGATTTGTCAAATTCATAGAGACCGGATTCATAAATTCCCTTTACCGCAAATCGGTGCATACCCGGAACTGTTCCTGTGCCGCCGCCGGGCAGGGTAAGGGAAACCTGCCCGCCTTCTCTGACTTTGAGTTTGTCTGCCAGTTCCTTGCCCAGAATAATTCCCGGCACATCCGAAGAGGATGTGGCATCTGAATCACTGTAAAGCAGTTTTTTCAGGTCTTCTTCCGAAAGGGTGCGGATGACTTTTCCCGCGCTTTCCGGATCAATTCCCCGCAGTACGGCTCCGGTAATATCTGACGGTGAACGCAGCATAACCTGAGCGTAAATATAGGGGGTTGTCTCTTCCACTCCCGGAAATTTCCTGACAGATTCCATCACCTGTTCATAATCGGCAAAGGCTCCGTAATTTCGTGAAACCAGCACATGGGCTGTTACGCCCAGCATACGGGTGCGCAGTTCAGATTCGGCACCGGACATAACCGCAATCACAACGATCATCACCATAACACCCACTGCCACTCCCGCAGTGGAAAGCACTGTGATCAGAGAAACAAACGCGTGTTTCTGTTTGGTTCTGAGATATCTTCTTCCAATAAAAAATTCAAAGGACATGGTTTGCCTGTCTCTTTCTGTATATGGTTTTTAAGAAAAAGATTGTCCCCGGCAAACCCTGATGGTTTTGGAAACCTTCAGGGTTTTTCGGACAAATATTTTCTTAACGTCTGCAGTTTTGTAAAGTCATGCTGAGATTTAATTCTGCTGAATCCAGAGAGCATCACGCTCAACAATGTTCTTTTCTTTCAGTTTGTTGAGAAAAACATCATCTTTCTGATTATAGGGGCCTATCAGAATTCTGTATTTTCCCTTTTCGGCTACCATATGCACAGTTGCCCCCATGCCTGCTTTTCTGAATTTATCTGCCAGATTGGATTGGGCAGACAGGGCAGCCTCCCTGTCAGACAGGGAAACAGTCTGAATAAAAAATACACCGGACAGCCTGTTTTGATTTCCATTTTTCGCAGAGTGCGCAGCATTCTGTGCGGGTTGAGTATCAGCAGTTTTTTCCGAATCTTCTGATTCAGCCGATTTCACCTCTTCTGCTTTTAATATTTCTGTAAACATGGCTGTATTCATCAGTTTGGATATTTGATCTTTTTCCCTGTCCGCACTTTCCCTGTTTTCATAAGGGCCGAGGCAGACAACAAATTTCACCTTCCCTGATGTATTCCTCTGCAGCAGATACTGATCTTTGACCCGGTTCAGGGTGTTTCTGATTTCCTCGGCCCATATATCCGCTTTTTCTTCTGTGTCAAAATCTCTGTCAAAACAGATGAAGTGTTTTTCATTTTGTTGTGCAGAAACTGCCATTCCGGGGATGGGTTTCGGAGAGACAGCCGAAGATACATCCTGTTTTTCATCCGGATTTGGAAGAGACGGGTTGCGGTTTAAATCCTTAACCTTTGCCAGATAGTCTTTTGTTCTGGGGGAATCCGTATCAATCACATAATCCGGCTGAAGTCCCCTGCCATGATACCGGGTCCCGTCAGGGGTTTGCAGATAAGCGGCTGTCAGAAAAATGGCAGAGCCATCGCTGAGTTCAGCAATTTCCTGTGCAATGCCTTTTCCATATGTTTTTTTTCCAATGGAAACAGCACGTTTATTTTGTGTCAGGGCAGCAATGAAAACCTCAGCCGCGCTCGCTGTCATTTCATCCTGCCACAGATACAGGGGAAATCTGAAATTTGCATCCGTTCCTGAACTCTTATAGGACTTGCTTTCATTTTTTTTTGCAATGTCAACAATCTTTTTGTCATGCTCAAGAAACAGCATGGCAGAATCTATGGCACTGTGCAAATCTCCACCCGGATTTCCCCTCAGATCAATGACAACCGGTTCAGTTTCATTTGCATTCATCAGAGCATATTTCAGTTCCCTCTGCGTGCTTTTGCCAAAAGAAAGTATCTGAACAACCGTCAGGCTGTCCATTCTTTTCTTTGTCACAGATTCGGTCTGCACCGATGCCCGTTTTACACGGATTTGTCTGGATTTGCCGGTTTTATCCTGAACTGTCAGGGAAATCTCTGTTCCTTCCTTTCCCCTGACCATAGTGCCGATGGTAAAAACGGATTTTCCTGAAACACTTATTTCCTCAACTGCTGTGAGAATATCGCCGGATTTGATGCCGTATCGCTCCGCAGGGCCTCCGGGGTATGGAAAACAGAGAATATTCCCTTCTGCATTTCTTTCTATCTCCATTCCAACCCCAGCGTAGTCAGCTTCCTGAGATGCTTTGAATCCCCTGTATTCCTCTGGAGAAAGATAATCGCTGTAAGGGTCTTTGTTTTTTAAGTATGCCTTGAGGGATTCCCGCGCAATCTCCTCAGCAGTCAGATCATCCAAAGACTTGTCTATGATTTTGCTGACCGCTTCAGCCCAGAGAAGCATGGCCTTATCTGCTGCCGGGGGACTGCTCCCGGTTTGAGCACAGATGTCTGTGGAAAAGACAAAGAGACAAAACAGAAAAATCATTGATGCGATGTGATTTTTTCCTGTGTTACTGCCGTTTGCAGTTCTGCCTGAGAAAATCGGATATTCCATTTATAATACCTGTGTCTGCATTGTAAACCTGCTGTTTGGGAAAAGAGACAACCTGATTTTCAGCATACTGTCCCTGCCAGTCACTGAATTTTACTGCGGAATAGCAATGTCTTTTTTGGGGAACGCACCACCAGTCTGTATTGTCAATTCCTTCTTTTTCCGGATGATAACGGTAGCCAAAGCGTTTTCCCAGACGGACAGAAAAGGTTTCTCCGGCTGCATCTGTGACTGTTCCCTCATAAAAAGTGAGCCAGTCACCGGATACATCAGAGCATTCAAATTTTTCAACTGCAAAAACCCTGTCATTGACATCAACCGGATAATTCCGATACGTGGCGGAGGGTTTTATTTTCTTTATTTTTGCCGGGGCAGTTTTTTGGGATTGGATTGGATCATACAGTATCCGAAGCCTGTCCCATGTGTATTTGTCCAATATTCCGGTTGGTTCAAGTTTTGCAAATCTCTGAAACCGCCGGATTGCCCCGGATAACTGTGTGAGATCATCCTCCTGATAAGGCCCCGGATGAAAACCGGCTTTCTCCAGACGCCTGTAAACCGATTTCAGGTCAATTCCGGGAACTGCAATCACCGCTGTATCTCTTTTCAGAGAAGGTGTGGAATAGGTGCAGGAGGGAATAACAGCCAGAATGAAAAATACAATGAAAGCAAAAGGGGATAAAAAAAAATTCATTTTGTTTCAATTCCCGAAGCAGGTCAGCGTAATCTGATACCATGCTGAAAAAAAGTGGGTCGGGTTAGCGTATTTCGGCAAGATCAATAAGCAGGCCTAACCCGGCACAATGCTGAAAAAAGGTATTTTATTTTTTGGAAATCCCTCATCAGCCGCGAAGACACAAACACGCTTTCACAAAGGTCAATGCGTAATTGTCTCTCAGATTTCATACCGTATTCTGTCTGTCTTCTCAAAAGAACAGTCTCATACCAATTCTCCATTGATTTGATACAATATTTATTGTCAGTTTTTCCCCGGTTCCGCGTGTGCAAAAAACCGCTCCGCTTAATTTTTGCACTCCTCCGGATTGCATGTGCAAAAAACCGCTCCGCTTAATTTTTGCACTCCTCCGGATTGGTATCAGAGTGCATCCGTAATTTTCATAAGTTTGTCAATATCCTTGTTCAACGCGTCAATTTTCTGCTGTTTCTCCTTCATGGAATCCTGCACATTTGCACTGCTTTTGATTTTTTTGATTTCAGCCTGCAGCCTTTCCGCTTCCTTTTTTGCCTTGCTGACCTCTGTATCTTTGGTCTTTTTCTTGGATTCAGCCGACTTGATTTGTTTGCGGATTTTATCCAAATCCGCATCAAGTACCGAGATCATGGCTTTCTGCCGATCAACCTCGGCCTGCAGAGCTGCTTTTTCACTGTTCAGTCTTTCTGATTCAGCCCTGCTCTCCTCCATTTTCCGTTCCTCTTCATATTGGGTCTGTTTGAGAACATTTTGCCGTTCTATTGCTTTTTTTTCACTCCAGCCAAACAGCCCGCCCTGCCGGGGATCACCGCTTGTCTCACATCCCAGAATTACAATCGCAAACATACACAGAAAAAAAATTTTCATTTTATCCTCCTTTCAAAAATGGTTTCAGGTGTCAGGTTTCAGGAAAATAAGTAGGCAACCAGAAGTTTTAGTGTATTCAAAAAACCGGATTTTTCCGAAAAAATCCGGTTTTTCTGAAAATTTTATGCCCGAAAATTTATGGAACCTTACTTAAAACACTGAAACCTGAACACTGAAACCAATTTTTTAAATTGCCATACGCTGATTGATACTCGCCAGTTTCTGGGTCTGGGATTCCAGCTCATTTGCCGTTCTTTCCAGTTTTGCAATTTCCCTGTCCAAATCTGCCAGAGCAGGTGAAGAAGAGGATGCTTTCTCCCGGTTGTACACTTCTTTCTGCAGGGCAACCTCATCTTTGGTTCTCTGCAGTTTTGCCTGTGCCTCAGAAAGTTTTTTCTCCACCTTTGCCTTTTCGCTCTGCAGTTGGGATTTGCCTGTTTTTTTACGGTTATACTGGGCAACAAGATTGTTTACTTCTGTATTCAGTGTGCTGATCTCAGCCCTCAGCGATTCATTGTACTGCTCGGTTTCACTGCTGATCTGCTGTGCAGAGGCAATGCAGGCAGTTAAATAATCTTCCTCATTGGCATATGCCGCCTTTTGATTCGCGACATGATTGCCATAGGCATAGCCTGCTCCGGCTCCCACAGCAGCACCGATGGCCGCTCCAATAAGAGTGGCTTTCGTATCCTTACCGGCAGCCTGTCCAATAGCTGCGCCAAGCAGAGCACCTATTGCTGCTCCTGCCCCGGTTCCCTGTGCTTTGGTCTGTCCGCTGTCTGACATGTTCGCACAGCCTGACAGCAATACACCTGCCAGAAATACACAAAAAAATTTTTTCATCTTTTTTCTCCTTTAATTTACAGTGAAAGTGCCAATTGCAAAAATCAGTCAGCGTCATTCCGGCGAAAGCCGGAATTCAGTATTTTCAAAATGTTCCGGATACCGGCGTTCTCCGGTATGACGATGGTGCGTAAAGTAAGGCGATTTACGGAAAAAAATATACCACCAAAGTATCAAAAACTTCCAGTTTTTGCCCTGTGCCTGTGAACTGAACTGGTATATTTATTTTTATAAATCACCTAAGATAACAGGTAATGATGGCTTATCTGTACTTTTCCAGATCTGCTCTCCATTTATCAATATCCAGTCTTCTGTTTTTGAAATATTCCTGATAATGCTGTTTCACAAGTTCGGTAAACCTGATTTGTTCCGATGCACCCCTTCGGGAAAGAAACTGCCGGTATCTTTCAAAACCTTCCTTCACACTGTCTTCACTGATTTTCTCCAACTGCACAAAGGAAAAACCGTAACTGGACAAACCGTCCTCAATGTTTTTCAGTTTATCCTCTATCTGCTTTCCGATACTGTCCATCAATGCACTTTTGCCCATTTCCTTTGCCATTTCAAGTGCTTTCTGTTTGGCAGGCAGTTCTTTCATTTCCCGGCTGTAAATCAGGTAGGCAGTTTCCGAAGCCACTTTGACCCATGCAAATGCAGAATCATATTCTGCTTTTTTCACAGTGGACTGAACATTGGTAAAAGACGCATTCAGCAGGCCCATCTGATCCCATATGCTTTGGGGGATATTGACCATACTGTTCAATGCGGAAGCCATATTTTCAAGGCTTTTGAGTGCATCAGAGAGTTGAACATTGGTCAGATTGACAGTGGTTTGGGGCAGTCCCACCGGGCCTGCTACAGGTGTTTTTCTGCTGGAATTGACATAATCCTCCCAGGCTGATGCCAAATTCTGGGATGTCTGTCTGCTGGCGTAAATCTGTGAGGAAATCAGAATACGGAATCCCAGAGTTTTCTGCTTTGTGGGGACAATGCCGGAACCAATGAGTTTGTAATAAGGCACTTCCTCACGCAGGGAAGATCGGATTTTGTCCTCAGAAGTAAAACAATGCCCGCCCCGTGAAACAAAACCGCCTGTGCGTCCCTGATAATACTCAAGCTGATAAAGAGAACCGGTCATTTCCGCCACATTCCCCAGCATGTCATGAATTTTCAGATCATTGGGTTCAAGCATTCCGGTTTTATTGATTTTTCCGTGAGAAGATTTGGGGCCTTCAAACCATTCATACCGGCTCAGGGGATCAGGGTAAGGATGTTTTTTGTCAAACTGACCGGATTCAACCTCACTTCCTCCTCTTGCCGCAAACTCCCATTCAATTTCCGTGGGAAGTCTTAAAAATCCAAAGGCTTCCTCATTTTTTGGCAAATTGTCCTTTGCATTTTCAAAAAGCCAGATATTGTATTTATTTAAAAACTCCTGTACATCAAACCATGAGATTTCTGTTATGGGTTCCTGACTGTCGCTTTTGGTCCCCGGCTGCATAAGAGCGTAATATTGTACTTCAGTCACTTCATATTTTCCAATATAATACATCCAGTCCGGCTGCCCGTGAGGATTCTTCATTACAAATGCGCCTCCCACAACCACAGGAGTCGGATATTCCTTGTATCCTCCGCCTGCCCTGTCTCCAAGTTTGAATTCTTTTAAGGCAAAGGGTTTATCCCCTTCCCCTATAAAAACAGGACGAAAGGCCATAGTTGACCCTCCGGGCATGGGAAGAATGAAATCATCCGGGTAAGGTTTGGGGTTGTAAATATCGGCTGTACCCTGAGAGGGTGCAGCAAGAATCTGTGCAATCACAATAAAAATAAATATAAGGTATTTCATCATTAAATTCCTGTAATTTAAAAATGTTTGATAATTATACCATTACTCAGAAGATTTGATGGTACAGCCACGAATTGCACGAATGACACGAATTATGGTTTGTGCATTCGTGCAGATTAGTGTTATTCGTGGCTGTTTAAACTATATTATAAACTCTGCTGATGCAGGCATTTCGAATGCGGTATTTTACAGCCGAAATGTTTCAGGTAATGGTATATATTTTTTAATTCCGATTAAATACCCCGTTTACGATGTCACTGCAACATGGCTCTAAATCTTTCGGGTCAGGAACAGGGAATGATGTATCATTTTTCAATTCATCAATTATGGCATTTTTTTCCGATAAAATTTCATCTCCGGTCATGTATAAAAAATAACTTTCCTCCAATTCACTCACCACAGTTTTCAGGAAAATATAATTGCTTAAAATTTCTTCATACGATGAAAACTTCATTAAAACGCCTCAACAAATTCCGTAAGAATTGCATTGAAACTGTCCTCATCAAAATTCCATGTTCTGGGTTTTCCCCTTCCTTCACGTTCCGAAAACATCCAGCCTGTATTATTGCTGTTTCCCACAATCATTATGGTTCTCATACCCAGTTTCATATCCACCCGTCCGTTGGCTCCGATGATATGCAAACCCACAGGTCTGAATTCTATTTTTTCATTGTTGAAAAATGTAACAATCATTTTCTTTAAAGAATATCGTCCAATCAGTTTTTCTGACAGGGAAATATCCTCACTGGATATTTTCAGATAATCCTTTTCCTCCAAAGGTTTTAGCCAGTTTTTGATAATCCGGAACAGATTATCCACGTTTGCAATCCATTCATCTCTTTTCTGATTCCATTGCGGATATTCCTTTTCCATGTTCTGTTTTTTCTCTGCCAAAAGTACCTGCAATGTCTGCATATATTATTCCCTGTCGTATTCTGTCAACCTTGAATCTGTGAGTTGAAAAAACCGGATTTTTCCAAAAAATCCGGTTTTTCTGTACACTTCAACGCATAAAATCAAAGTTGACAAAGCAGTAGATTTGAAAATTGATCATATACCGGTTTCGGGTTTCAATGTTCTGTTTTCCTTACACCTGAATTATGCACTATTTTAATAAAATTCAACTGGTTTACTCCTGTTTACTCATCCCGCAGAGCCTCTGCCGGTTCAATGCGGGTTACTCTTATGGCTGCCACCATTGCCGCAACTGCTGCAATGGTAATGGTGCAGATAAATGCTCCGCTTGTATGGAGAAAGGGCAGCCGGCAGAAACTCACACCTGCTTCCATTGGGAAATCCAGCAGCTTGTGGACATAAGGGCTGAACAGTCTGTTGATCAGTTTTGAAAAAATCCCAAAAATAATCATGGACACAAAAAAACCGCCTCCCGCTATCATTATGCCCTGATACACTGGAAACCGGAACAGTTTGCCGCCGGACAGACCAATCAGGCGCAGCACACTCATTTCCCGTTTTTTCCGCTCCACCGAAGCATACAGACTCGCGACCAAAGAGGCCACACTTCCTGCAATTCCCACAGCAGCCAGGAGCCAGAAAATCAGGGTAAAGCCCTTGTCAAGCTGGATAACCTTGTTGATTTCCATAATTTCGGTGTGAACCGGTATCCCTTTGGAATCAAAAAATTTCCTCAGATTATCCACATCAAAAATGCTCCGGGCATACAGCCTGAATCCTGCATATCCCTGCCGGAAAAGAACAAATTCCTCAAGATTTTCATCAAACTGAATATTTCTGCTTTGGTAGAGTTTCAGAATTCCGGCAAGTTCTGAGGGAATCAGAGATACCCTGTCCCAGGGCGTTTTTTGCGGCAAAACAGATACGGGAAAGGTCAGAATTTCATTTTCCTTTGCAATTTTGATAATATATTCTCCCTCTGTTACAGAGACATCGGGCGGAAGCATAATCTTCAGCATTTCACGGGATGATGATTGGGATTTTCCCCATTCCGGCACAGGTGCAAGACCGGTTTCCTCTGCCATCTGCTCATCCGGGGACAGTCCGTAAAGAGACAGAGATGCAATTTCCTTTCCGTCTTTGTCTGTCAACTGCGCGTTAAGGGGAGAAACCCAGGGAAAGATATGGGCATTTTTTCCCCTGAGCCGGTTGCTGACATTCGCGATATTTTCTTCTCCCGCAGCTTTTGTCATGGTGTACAAACGGTATACTGTTTTTTCCGGCAATACCTGAAAACCTGCTTTTTCAGGAAGTACCGCATTATCCAGAGATTCAATTTTGGTAAAACCGGTTTTGTTGCACAGCCCAAGCTCATCCACTTTGTCCAGTTTCTCAGGAAGAACAATGATAAGTCCATCATATTCCGGATATGCCTTTGGTGTTGATCCGGGCCATCCGAATTCCGGCACGGACTGGCCGTCTTTATACCGCTCCACAGCCTCAAGAACAGGAAGGGGAACATACAGGGATTTCAGTTCACTGGCTCTCAGGGACAGAATGCCTGTCACTTTCAGTTCCATATCCCCGAATTCATACTGGCTTTTCACAATCCGGCTGGCACTGGCAACAAGCACATCCCCAACACTGGCTTTCAATGCTTCGGCTGCAAACTGGGTAAGAACACATTCCCCCTTTCCCGGAACTTTGGCTCCGTTTTCAAGAATAAGGGGATCGCTTTCACGGGTGGGAATGATATTCAGAGATTCATTTCCCTCTTTGCCTTTGATACCGGCCTTGACCGTTGCGGATATCTGCCGTGTCATGGGGATGATAAATGAAATATCCGCCTGCTGATCCATCTGATCAAACCATTCCTGATTAAAGGATTTGCTGGTCATAGGCCGGATTTCCCGGTAAATGGGATTGGTTTTCAGGCTGTTGAGTCCCCAGTCAATAATCCCGTATTTTAAGCCAAACAGGAGCAGCAAAGGGGAAAGTACCGCAGAAATCGCCATAATCAGGCAGATGGTTAAAATCCATTCGTGTTTCAGATCTTTAAGAGAAAGAGTGAAAACAATATTCTTTTTTTTCTTTGCTGTCTCTGTCATACTGCCTGCCTTTTTCCTTCCGGGGAACTGAATCTGTCTTTTTCCACACAGGCGGAAAACGTATACTGTTCGCTCTTTTTTTCCGGATCTATCCAAAAGGTGAACATCCGATCCGCGACATTTTCCACCAGATGTATGTCATGGGTCACCATCAGAAGCGTGACACCCATTTCACGGGTCAGGGTTTCAAATTCTTTGATAATATCATTGGCTGTATGTTTGTCCACAGCAGCAGTGGGTTCATCTGCCAGAACAATGGGCGGGCGATGGGCCAGGGCGCGGGCAATGGCAACGCGCTGACGCTGTCCGCCGGATAAAAACTGGGGTTTTTTTGGCATCTGATTTTTGATTTTCAGGCGATCCACCAGTTCATCCACATGCTGTTCCATACCCTGCATATCATTAATGGCACAGGGCAGAAAAATATTTTCCCTCACAGACAGGAAAGAAAGCAGCCCTCCGGTCTGGAGAACATATCCGATATGGGACTTCCGGATATCAGCCAGTTCAGACTCAGAAGCAGACATGATATTGTATTCCAGATTTTTCTGATGAACCCGCACGGAAAAGGAATCCGCTGTGGTTGGCCTGAGCACCAGTCCCAGCATATCCAGCAGAGTACTCTTGCCGCACCCGCTTTCGCCCACAATGGCAATGAATTCCCCAGCACGGATTTGAAAGGAATCAATCTGCAGTTCAAAGAGATTGCCGCCCTTTTCCCTTTTTTTTACAACATTTTTCAGATTGAATACAATATTGCTGTTTCCGGTAACGGATTCCATATTCCCTGCCCTTTTGCCAAATTGCTTTCAAAGATGGAAGAATGTCTTGTGTTTTTTTAACCACGAAATACACGAAACATAGGAAAAAAACAATTCAAAACTATGGAAATTTTCATAAAATAAATGCCAAAACCCTAAGGGTTTCAGCACCCTCAGGGTTTTCGGTGACAATTTTTGTTAAGGCAATGCTGTCAAACTGAGCGGATAAACATGCTCATCCGGATCATCGCCTTTGTTAAGGGCAATCCATCCCTTTGGTTCATCATGGATCACCACGTAAAGCTGAATCTTCGCGTCCACTTCGTTCAGGAACTCCTCCTGCTGATCCAGCGACCAACTGTCCCACAGATCATTGCTCATGCTCATAATCTTGCTCTGATAGGGCAGATCCTGCATAAATTCAGGAACAAGCCCGGTTTCGGCAAGGGATTTTGCATTTCGGATCTGATCTCCGGCACGCGAGGCCACACTTGGCACGGCCTGCAACGCGTCAAAGAATTTTTCTCCGGCAATGATTCCTCTTCTGCCTGCGGTCATGATTTCCTGCAGAACGGTTTTGAGAGAGTCAATCTGTTTCTTGTTGATGAGAACCCGCACATCCAGAGAGGGAACCACCGGATCAATCAAATCTTTGTCTGTAACCCACGCGATAATATCTCTGGGGGCTTTTGTGTCGGTTTCCCTGCCAATCCAGTCCACCAGAGCAGCATAACCCATTTTGCTGACTTTTGCCTTCACATCTTCTGTTTTCGGATCAGAAGACGCGGCTGCCTTTTGCACATCATCGAGTTTCAGCGTGCCTTTTTTGGCTTCTGTGATCAGATTTACCAGCCCGTCTGCAATGGTTTTGGACGCGCTTTCAAACTCATTCATCTGATCAGATTTCACTGCCCAGTAAGAGGATTCATCCACACCCCTGTTTTTGGAAAGAGCCTTAAACTGATCTGCTGCGGGTTCATGGAATTCAGCAGTCTGGGGATCTTTGATATGCAGAGCAAACAGATAGTATTTGTTGTCGCTTGCAAAGGTTCTCAGGGTTTCCGCGCTCTGGCCAGATGCATTCCATTTATGACCCAGTTCATGGTTGGGAGCGTCTCCCAGAAGAATCATGATATGAAGGGAATTTTCACTCCATTTGGTTTCCCGCATGGCCTTGTCAACACCGGAAAAAACATCTTCCGGATAATCCATGCTTCCCACCGATGCGGCCTTGACGCCTGACAGGGTGGCTTCAAAATCCTTTGCATTCTGCAGTTCCGGAGTATAATTTTTGACTGTGTATTCAATACCCGGAATTTCCATGGAATCCCTGTATCCCCAAATCCCAAAGCGCACACTGAATCCTGCCTCGGCATTCTGGTTCAGTTTCAGAGAAATGTCTTTGACTGCCTTCAGTGTCGCGTCAATGTAGGGCTGCATACTGGCTGTGGTATCCACCACATACACCAAATCCAATGCCAGTTTTTTCAGAATATTGGCTTCAGGATTGGCAGAAGCAGTTCCTGAACCGGTGGCAGCTTCCGGATTTTTCAGTGTGCCGCCGCCCCGTTCCGCTTTTGTTGCGGCTGCCATTTTCAGCAGTCTTCCCTCCCGTCCTTCAATTTCAATCACGGAATGTTCAAGGATGGGAAGAAGATAGAACTGATCTTTCATGTCAATGGCATCCTTTGGCTCAGCCGAAACAATGGGAAAATCCGCAGGAATATTCTTGCTTTCAATCTGCTGGTAATATGCCTCGGTCTTTTTTGCGCGCTCGTTCGATGTCATTTTGACGAGATCCCGCAGAGCATCGAGTTTTTCAAACATCAGAACCGGTTTTCTTCCTGCAGGATGCTCATAGGCAAGACACATGGTCTGCTTCCATTCCATGACATCCTCGGCCTTCATCCATCCTTTTATATTGCCTTTGTTGTCTTCCCCCACTTCATACCAGCCTTCGGTTGCAGTGCCGGCTACGGTGACATTGGGCCGGGTATAGACAAAATAAGGCTGAAAAATCGGCACATTTTCCTCCACAATGCTGCTTTTCTCATCTGCCTCTTTATAAATATTGGAAAAGGGACGTGCCAGAATCCGCAGAGGCAAAAAGGTTTTTCCCGGAACCACAACCGGTTTTTTGGGCTCTGCACAGGACGGACGGACAAAAATGCCCTGAGAAAATGAAACAGCCACAAACAAAAACACAGAAACTGCCAGATACTTTTTGAAACGCATAATTCCCTCCCTGTTTTAATGGTTCGTGAAACGGTTTGTAAAAGGACGAATTTCCATTATTCAAGCATTAAATCCTTTATGCTGACAAAAAAGGGCATTGCATCTTCCGGATTCTCCGGAATCAATATAACCTGTAACCTAATATTCCTGATTATAAAATAAATTTATCTGTTCTGACATGAATTTTTTATCTGATAACCTGAAATATGTCAAGTGCAAAAAAATAGCAGAACCTAACCCCAGTACCCTTCCCGGAAGGAATAATACCAATTCTCCATTGAAAATATACTTATGATTCAGTTTCCCACAGAGAACACAGAGAGAAAAAAAACACAGAGAACACAGAGAACACAGAGGAAATAACTTACCTTATTGTATAATTTCAATAGCGAATTGGTATAAAGGATATGTGATTTTTCGTTTTATCACTATGTCGCCTATTTTCCAATGCAGAATGTGCTGAAAATCCGATCCAGCACATCCTCGCGAATTGTAAGCCCGATGATTTCCCCCAGCAGATCCGCAGCTTCCCGTATGTCCATACTGATGAGTTCAAAGGGAATGGCGGTTTCCATTCCTTCCTTTGCAGTGTTCACAGCGTGCAGACTTTTTTCAATGGCCTGTTTATGCCGCAGGTTGGGAATGATCGCACTTTCACAGGCAAAAGCGGATTTCACAACTGTTTCGGCAATCAGATCCCTGAGTTCTCCAATGCCATGATCATATTTGGCAGAGATTATAATACGGGGTATATCATCCCATAATTCAGGCACTTCCGGTTCTCTGTCCGATGCCAGATCTGATTTGTTGATCACCCATATCAGTTTTTTTCCGCTTACAGTCCTGAAGATGTCATAATCTTCGGCAGAAAGCGGATTTTCCATATCTGTCATAAACAGCAGCAGATCCGCGTTCTGAATCCGCTCCCTGCTTTTTTCCATGCCGATTTTTTCCACAGGATCATCACTTTCATGCAGACCGGCTGTGTCAATTAGCAAAACAGGAATGCCCCGGATAACAAGATTTTCCTCAATCATATCCCGCGTGGTTCCGGGAATCGGGGTCACGATAGCCCTGTCTTTGCGGAGCAGACGGTTCATCAGGCTTGATTTGCCCACATTGGGTTTTCCAGCGATAATCAGGCGCAGTCCCTCCCGGAGAACATGGGCTTCATCATAGCGATCAGCAAGTTTTTTCAGTGGCAGGCTCACTTTGTCCCGGAGAATTTCCGGAATGCTGTCAACCGGGATTTCTTCTCCCGCATCTTCGGGAAAATCAATGGCTGCTTCGGTTTGAACCAGAATATTGAGCAGAATTTCCCGAATCTCGGTGATTTGCTGTTTCAGACCGCCTGTCATCTGCGCGGCCGCTGCTTCCATTGCTTTTTCGGTTCCCGCGCTGATGATGTCAGTGACAGCCTCTGCCTGTGTCAGATCAATCCGGCCATTGAGAAAAGCCCGGCAGGTGAATTCACCGGGTTCAGCCAGGCGTGCGCCTTTTTTCAGCACCAGTTCCAGAATTTTTCTCAGTACCGCAGGTCCGGAATGGGCATGGATTTCAGCCACATCCTCACGGGTATAACTGCGGGGTGATTTCATGAAGACCAGCAGAACCTCATCCACGATCCGATCTTTTTGTGCATCAAGGATATGGCCGTGATACAGACGGTGGGATTCAAAGTCTGCCGGATTTTTCCCCGGTTTCCGCGTGGATGAACGGACAAACAGGGAAGCGGCAATGGGCAGGGCATTTGATCCGGAAATCCGGATGATACCGATTCCCCCGCTTCCAATGGGGGTGGCTATGGCTGCTATGGTGGATGTGTCCATAAATGTGTCAGGTTTCGGGTTTGAAGATCGGATTTCCCAGGTGTTCAGGGTCATGAGGTGGAACAAATTGTCTGATCTGTTCCAGAAACCAGGAAATATTGCAGAGCGTGACAAGCAGCAGCCACAGTCCTGCAAACGGAAAATGCTTATCGCTTCCTCCCTGACCGATGAATGCAAAGACATTGCCTGAAAAATCAAAGGAAATGCTCCCGGCCATGATGGAAAAAAACAGTGGCAGTATACATGCCGCGGACATGACAGATATGACCACAGCCCATGTATATTTGGGAGGAATCCATTTTGCCAGCATGGTACGCCGAATCAGAAGACCGGTTTGTGCATAACAGCAGGCATAGAGAAAAATTCCCGCGAATATCTTTGTATCCCTTGCACTGATTCCGGTAAAACTTTCTCCCATTGACAGAACCGTCAGAAAGCTGAGTCCGGTCATAAGCAGTATCCAGGCAATGCCGTTGGCCGCACCGCTGTAAAAGAAAAATGCGGGGACCCGCATCATCAGGGATTTGGGGATTCGTGCGGCAACACGGGGGCTGTATCCGTCTTTTTCACTGACCGCATGAAGTAATCCGAATGTGAACAGCAGTATGGAAACATAAAACCAGGCTTCCATTCCGTCATTTTTATGAAAATGCAGAGCATAAAAAAGAGATGTGCCTCCGGTGAGCAGCCATGAGCAGCATACATAAACACGGATCCCCAGCGCACGGTTGGCAGCCGGAGGACTGATTTCGGCAACTGCTATGGTATAAAAAAAACCTGCTGCAAGAGCTGTCAGGAGCAGAACAGGCAGTGCCGTCTGCCAGAAATCCATACCGGCAATCCGGCTGCCCACGCCGGAACGGAGCATGTCCCTTGCCACTGCAACAATGGCAGATCCTTCGCTGATAAGCAGTCCCAGAGTGAGGCTCCCCAGCACCATGCGGAAAAAACGGTTATAGGAACTGCACCCCATGCACAGGGCAAACTGTATGGATGCTGCAATGCCGAGAAAAGCCATGCACAGAATGACAAATACTGATGGCAGATCCACACCCCGCAGAAACCAGGTCAGTGTCATAAAGGGAAGACAGGCACTGAAAAAAAGAAGGGTTATGACCATTCCGGCATAGAGTTTTCCCCGGATGACAGTGCCCGGACTGATGGCAGTTGCAAAGAGCAGATCCATGTTTTCAGTGGAACGCTCCATACTCATCCGGGCTCCGGTATAAGTCGGAACAAAAAGGATGACAGAAAAGACCAGCACACCGAAAAGCACTTCAAAGGCATCCCGGCCCATATTTGAGGACATATCAAAGACTGGGGCGGTCTTATCCGAACCGGTGCTGACAAGTACGGCCATAATCAGCAGCATGACAGTCAGAAACAGCATGAGCATTCCCACCGGCAGACGGCTCTGCACAGCCTGCCGCAGTTCCTTTACCACAATGGGATTCAGACGATCATCAATGGTGTCAACTATCTGTGTGATCATTCCATTCCACTTCCGAAGTACCAAACTGAAAGTTTGGGAGCCTGCAGTCTCTCTGCCAAAGTTTCAGTTTGGCACTCCCTTTAATGAGTCTGATAACGGGAGAGTAAACCGGAGTGCAAAAAAACGATCCGCCTTATTTTTGCACTCCGGAGTCTTTGCCAAACTTTCAGTCTGGCTGTCATATGCTTTTTTTCACTTATGCCCTTTATTTGAGTGAGAATTCGCCCAGCGGACGTTCAAATGTATAGCGTGTCGGGTCTTTGATGAATTTCTCATAGGTCATCCGGGTCTGGCCCGTAAAATACGTGACCGGAAGGGCTATGACGAAAAGCACGGAACCGGCCAGTATGGCACCCAGGCTGACAGGCCGGACAATCAGTGCGTCAAAGGCAATGGCTCCGGTGCCGGTTTCCTCCTTTTTTTCAAAAGGGTCCCGATCATAATCCTGGGCTGAGGCTGCAAAGGGGACAGTGACCATGACAAAAACGGTAAAAATGATGACACTTTTTCTGATAATGGTACGCATAAGACCTCCTTTCACCTGTTCAGTTTTTTCGCTGAAATAAAATCATTTTTTTCAGCATGTTGTTTCTTTGCCATATCATGACTTGCCAAAAGGGACTGCAAAAACTATAATCCCTCTGCGCTGCATATCTGCCCATCTGCCGGAATCCGTCAAAAATACAGAGGGCTTTTCTTTCTCTTTATAACAATATGAAACAAAATACAACATATTCTGCAATCATTGAAGTCGCGGTGGCCTTTCCTGCGGATAAAACCTTTCTCTACAGTGTTCCGGATTCCCTTGCCCCTTTTGTGTCTGTGGGAAAAAGGGTGCTGATTCCCTTTGGAAAACGGCGTATTACAGGTTATGTGCTGGGATTTGCGGACAGAGAAGGCAGCTATGATCTCCGGTGCATTCTGGATGTTCTGGATGATGTTCCCCTGTTTCCTGCGGAAATGATTGAATTTTTCAGATGGATTTCCGATTATTATATCTATCCTCCGGGAGAGGTCATCCGAAACGCGCTGCCCGGAGGGCTCAATCTTTCCGACTGTGTCACGCTGGGACTCACAGACGCGGGAGAAAATGCCCATATTTCAAATTTTCTCAATCCCACCGAGACAGACATTCTGGATCGTCTGAAAAAGGGAAATGTGCGGTTCAAAGATTTGTCCGCATTTCTGAACCGGGAAATTCCTGCCGCGCTGATTCAGAGCATGGAAAAAAGAGGGTGGATTGTGCGGCATATGGAACTCACAGGCGGAAAAACCCGTGCCAAAACAGAGCGCTATGTGGCTCCTGTACCCGGAATTTTACCGGATGAAAAACTCTCGGTTCCCCGGAAAGAGATTCTCCGCATTCTCTCTGCGGAAGGAGAGATGTCTGTCAAAAAACTGAAAGAATATGTTCCCACAGCAGCAAATCTGATCCATTCCATGGCAGATCAGGGACATATCCGCATCTGTGAAAAAAACATGTACCGTGATCCCTTTGGGGAACCCATTGATCCGGACAAAGAACCGGAACTGACAGCAGAGCAGCAGACAGCGGTTTCTGCCATTCTGTCTTGTTTGGGAAAGGGATTTTCCACATGGCTGCTTGCAGGTGTCACCGGCAGCGGCAAAACAGAGGTGTATCTGCGGCTGGCTGGGGCAGCAATGGAAATGGGACTGCCTGTTCTGGTTCTGGTTCCGGAAATCGCACTGATTTCCCAGACAGAAAGGCGGTTCCGGGCCAGATTCGGGGAAAAGGTGGCAGTGCTGCACAGCGGTCTGTCTGCCGGGGAACGCTATGATCAGTGGACGCGCATTCTCAGCAATCAGGCCCCGATTACGGTTGGCGCACGGTCTGCCATTTTCGCACCGTATCCGAAAATCGGGCTGATTATTGTTGATGAGGAGCATGACACATCCTACAAACAGGGCAGTGATCTGCTCTACAATGCCCGTGATCTCGCGGTGGTGCGTGCCAGACAGTCCGAAGGAGTGGCAGTGCTGGGATCTGCCACTCCTTCTCTGCAGTCTTTTTACAATGTGAGAACCGGAAAATTCCGGGAAGTGCATCTTTCCCGCAGAGTGGAGCGCAGACCCCTGCCCCGCATTACCATTGTGGATCTGCGGAAAACAAGGGATGAGCGGGGAGCAAGACGGTTCATCACACCGGAACTGCACAGTGCCATGCAGCAAACCCTGCAAAACAAAGAGCAGGTGCTGCTTTTTCTCAACCGCAGGGGATTTGCCAGTTTTCCTGTATGTTCGGCCTGCGGTGAACCTATCCGCTGTCCCCACTGTGACATCACCCAGACCTTTCACCGGCTCGACAATGTGTATAAATGCCATTACTGCGGATTCACAAGGGAATCTCTCGTAGTATGCCCTTCCTGCGGTTCTCCGCATATCCAGTATTTGGGAATGGGAACCGAAAAAGTGGAGTCTGCTGTAAAGAAACTTTTTCCCGAAGCAAGAGTCGCGCGCATGGACAAAGACACCACATCCCGGAAAGGGTCAGTGCTGAAAATTCTCAGGGCTTTGAGAAATCAGGCCATTGATGTGCTGATTGGCACGCAGATGGTCACAAAGGGCCATGATTTTCCCCATATCACGCTGGTGGGCATTATCTGTGCGGATTTGTCCCTGAGTTTTCCGGATTTCCGTGCAGGAGAACAGACCTTTCAGATACTTGCACAGGTCGCGGGCCGGGCAGGCCGGGGAAATGTTCCGGGCCGTGTGATTCTGCAAACCTACGCGCCGGATCATTTCAGCATTCTGGCAGCGCAGAAGCAGGATTTCCGGATTTTTTATCAGACAGAAATCGGATTTCGCCGCGCACTGGGCTATCCGCCTTTTTCCCGCATGATACAGTTGCGGATTTCCGGAAAAGACAGGGAAAAAACACAGGAAATAGTGCAGAGGCTGGGAGAAGCAGGGCAGTCAATCCGGAAGAAAGAGGAATCTTTCCAAAAACATGTTGAAATTATGGGGCCGATTGAGGCATCTGTGGCAAAAATTGCAGATCATTACCGCTGGCAAATGCTGGTGAAAAGCGCAAAGGCAAAACATCTGCGAAGATTTGTCCGCCAGCTTTGCACGGAAAATGCAGGGCTGTTTCAGACTCCGGGGGTGAGGGTTGTGATTGATGTTGATCCCTTTTTCATGACCTGAAATCTCATAAGTAGGCAAACAAAAGTTTTCGTGTATTCAAAAAAAACCTTGTGTCCTACTCCCGTTGAACGGCCGGATAGTCAATCCATTCCCGAAGAGACCGCACATGGTCGCTCAGTCCGGCTGCCATCGCCGGTGTTCTGCCCACCGGTATTCCCTGCCCGTCCTTTTTGTGAAGAGCTCTGACCGGCCGGCAAAAATTATAAATCCTGTAAAATGTCTTTAACCTGAATTATTCACTGATGTTACGCCGAATCGTCATACCGGAAAAAGTCGGTAGCCGGAACGCCTGACATTACTGGATTCCGGTTTTCACCGGAATGA
>CAZHPS010000047.1:0-22339 GCA_964534335.1 uncultured Desulfobacterales bacterium | reverse complement strand
GCCCCTCTCAAGAGGGGAATTGATACCATAAAATCTAAATTGGTCATGTACTAGGGGAACTGATGTCTTGTGAGGATTACAGCCGGAAACACCGATGACCGGAAACCGGTGCGGGACATGGTGAACCGTCTGAAAGGAAAGCTTTTCGGAGACAAAGGTTACATCAGTGCTGCACTGGCGGAGGATCCCGCGGAACACGGTCTGCAGCTTATAACAGCCATCAGGAAAAATATGAAAAAACAGCATATTGAATTTGCAGATCGTATACTGCCCCGCAAAAGGGCTGTCATTGAAAGTGTCAACGATCTGCCCAAAAATTATTTTCAGACTGAACATTCCCGTCACCGTCGGGTTTTCGGATTCATGGCAAATCTTTCCGGTGCTTTGATCGCGTACACTTTTTATCCCAAAAAACCTCATATGAGAGGAATTGATCTCAATAAAGCATTGATTACAATATGAAACTCATCTAACTCACGTTATAATAATATCAATCCTTACGGATTTTTCTCATCCGGGTGTCAGACCTGAATCAACGGATTTGACCCACTACCCAGACTGTGAATCTTTCAGCCATTTCTCCAGGCGGAGGAGCCCTTGTTCTGTGGAAATAAGCGGAGTGTATCCCAAATCTTTTTTGGCTGCGCTGATGTCAAACCAGTGGGATGTGGCAAGTTCTTTGGCAAGAAAACGCGTCATTTGGGGTTCGCGTTTCAGACGGAAAAGCATATACAGCATTTCCAAAACTGCTCCCACAGCATAAGCTGCTTTTGCGGAAATGCGGCGTGTTACACGCGGAAGTCCCCCTGCTTTGAGTATAGCGTTGACCATATCCCACAGGGACATAGGATCATCCTGGGAAATGAAATACACCTGTCCGGAAAGTTTGGGATTTGCAAGAAGTTTTTCTGCGGCCAGAATATGGGCATGCGCGGCATTGTCAATATAAATGGTATCCACTTTTTTTGTGCCATCGCCCACAATGCGCAGTTTTTTGGCCCGTGCCAGAATGCGGGGAACCAGATGATTGTCTTCCGGCCCCCAGATGAGATGGGGTCTCAGGATTATGGTCTTCAATCCTGACTCTGCTGCCCTTCTGACTTCCTGTTCCGCGACAGCTTTTGTGCGGGGATAATGGGTATGAAATACAGCAGGGTAAGGAACAGATTCATTTACGCCTTCCATATCCCTGCCATCAAAGATGACACTGGGAGAACTGGTGTGGATAAGTGCTGCTGTTCCATGTCTGCGGCATGCGGCAATAATATTCCGTGTCCCCATGACATTGGTCTGGTAATAATCCTCATACGGCCCCCATACACCGGCTTTTGCGGCTGTATGAAATACCAGTCCCGCATTTTTGCAGGCTTTTTCCACTGCTTTTTCATCAGCGATATTTCCCTGCACCTGTTCCGCTCCAAGTATTTCCAGTTCCGGATGAAAAGAGCGGGAAAAACTCCGCACGCGTTCTCCGCGGCGGATCAGTTCCCGGACAATGGCTTTGCCCAGAAACCCGCCTCCGCCTGTCACCAGAACAGTGCGTTTATCCGGTGAAGCAGTGTCTATGAGGCCCATTCCGCGAGTTTCTCCCGGAAAATCTTGGAATTGTGACGCACATCCACCGGAAATCCGTCATGAAAGAGAATGGTTTTGATATCCTTGGTCATACCGTTTTTCGCGGCCAGGTTGAGCAGTTCCTGTTTCACAGTCTCTTTGTCAATTCCCTTTCCCCCGTTTTTCAGTTCAATACACATGACCGGTTTCTGATGCTGTAATTCACCCACTCCCACCAATGCGCTGCGGTATACTGCGGGATGACGGTTGAAAACAGCCTCGCATGGCACAGTGAAAAGGGAACCGTTTTCCGTAACCACCCTCTGACTTTTGCGGCCGCAGAACCATATCCTGCCCCGGTTGTCCCGCCAGCCCAGATCGCCCATGCGGTGCCATATATCAGAACCTTCCCGGATTTTGGACAAAGCATCTGATTCCGGTCTTTCAAAATACTGCTTTGTCACCACTTCCCCTTTGACAGTGATCTCACCGATTTCACCGTCACCGACCAGCAGATGATCTGACCATTCCTCAATGGGGTCATCGCTGATTTTGATCAGCCGCACCTCAATGTTCCCCACAGGCCGTCCCACACACATGCCATAACCTTTTTCGCTGAATTTCCGTGTTTCATTCAGCACTTCCCTGCTTCCGATGGAAAGAACCGGCATGGCCTCTGTTGCTCCGTAGGGAGTGAAAATTTCGGCATCTCCTTCGAGCATGGAGCAAAACTGCTCCAGATTGGCAGGGGATACAGGTGCGCCTGCTGAAATCACGCGTTTCAGAGTGGGGAGACGGATTTCTTCCATTTTGCCGTATTCCCCAACCCGGTTGAGCAGCGCGGGAGATGCAAACATATTGGTAATGCCGTGATCCATGATGGTTTCAATGATTTTTTCCGGATCCGCCATTGCCGGACGCGTGGGATCCATGTCCGGAATCACGGCTGTCATTCCCAAAGCAGGATCAAAAAGTGAAAAAAGCGGAAAGGTGGGCAGATCCACTTCATCCCGCGTGATGCCGAAATGGGAACCTATGAGCTGCACCTGTGCATCAAAAATGCCGTGGGTGTAAATCACACCCTTGGCCGGGCCTGTGCTTCCGGTGGTGAAAAGAATGGCAGCCATTTCATCTGACCGGGTTTCAGCAACAGGCCAGGGTTTCCAGGGAAGATCAGTCAACTGTTTCAGGTTATACCCGCTCCAGAACCACCATTGGCGTCCCACTGTCACCCAGGTACGGATCGTTTTGAAAAAAGCAGGATACAGAATGCGGAGCAGATGTGCTTTGGAAATGCCGATAAATGCCTCTGGCATACTTTCTTTCAGGCACTGAACCATCCGCGCCGCGCCCATGCCCGGATCCACAATCACCGGCACTGCACCGGTTTTGAACAGGGCAAAGGTGAGTACAAAAAACTCCAAAGATGGATTGACCATAAGGATGGTACGTGTGCCCCGGCGGATACCCGCGCGATCCAGCCCATGGGCCAGACAGTCTGATTCCCTGTCAAGCTGCATAAACGTAAGGTGGGTATAGGCCACTCTGCCGCTTTCATCCCAGCCGGCCGGATATACCACAGCACGTTTGTGGGGCTGCAGTTTTGCCATCTCTTTCAGACGGTTGGCAATGTTGATGATTTTCCGGGTATCAGCCGGGGGAACTGTCACGGATTTTTTTTCCGTGTGTTCCGTGTGTTCGGCCTCATCAGTTTTTGTCAGGTCAGTTGTATCCATTTTTCAACCTTTTTGGAAGGGTTTCAGAAGATTTCCGGATAATCTCTTTTCCTTTTCACAGGTCTCAGGGTTCTGGTCTTGGGGATTACAAACGGAAAGCAGATTTCTGCTCCGGTTCCCGGAAGATGACTGTATATCAGATTGCATGTTTTTTCAAGAAATCTTTGACCAGAACCGTCAGTTCCGCTGCTTTGTCCTCCAGAAGATAATGCCCCGCGTCCGGAAAAAAATGGCTTTCCGCATGGGGAAAACGCCTTGTCCATTCGGCAAAATAATCCGCGTCAAACACAAAATCCCGGCCTCCCCAGCAGATAAGCATGGGAACAGAGGCAAGGGAAGCAAGGTTTTCATCTGCCCATCTGACCAGATCATAAGAGGGATCACCGGGATGCAGCGGAATATCCTGAACAAATTTCAGGGTGGCAAGCCGGTTCCGGGGATTGTTGTACGGAGTGATCAGACCCTGTTTTATATCCGGGGACAACCCTTTGCAGGAAGCCATTTGCAAAGCTGCCCGTGCAAAGAGATTGAGTCCCAGCACAGCAGGAACCGCAAAAGGGAGTATATTCCTGATCAGCCAGAGACGAAGCGGCAGTTTTTTCTTTCCGGGCGGGAAAAAAGCCGCTGTATTGGTGACAATCAGACGGGCAATGCGTTCCGGATGCCGCAAAGCATATATCATGCCGATCATTCCGCCCCAGTCATGCACCATAAGGGTGATTTTTTCTTTAATCCCCAGATGATCGAGCAGATATTCCAAATCTTCCACACGGCTTTGCAGCCGGAAATCATATTCATCTGCATCAGGTTTGTCTGAAAGGCCGCATCCCATATGATCCGGAGCAATGACCCGGTATGCTGGTGAAAGTTCCCGGATCATTTGCCGAAAATAAAAAGACCAGGTGGGATTGCCGTGAATCATGACAATTGGCTCGCCTGCTCCCTCATCCAGATAATGATAATTCAGTCCCCTGATATTCAGAAAACAGGAGCGGAAGGGATAGAGATGCCGGATACGGGATATACTGATTTTTCTGCCTGCCATTGTGCTCACCAATCCAGACCCAGCATCATGCAGTTCAGACCGCTGCCAATGCCGAAAAAAGCCACTTTGTGTCCGGGCAGAAGAAATTCCCGCTCCGAGGCAATCGCGGCAGTAATGGGAAGAGAGACTGTTCCGATATTGCCCAGAAAAGGATAGGTGACAAAATCCTTTTCCGGTAAGATTCCCACTGTTTCCAGTATGGTTTTCTGATGTGCCGCTCCCACCTGATGACAGATTACCCGATCCGGTTTGTCAGCCGGCCACTGCATTTCCCCCATGAATGCCCGGAAGGTTTCCGCTCCCAATGCCACGCCGTTGCGTAGCACAGCAACCGCATCAGTCTTCATTGTATAAATTCCGTCCACGCATCGCCCCGCGTCCGGTCCCCACAGACAGAGGCGGTGATGTTCCGCAGAATTCCGGCATACACCGCCCAGCAGCCGATGCCCCCTTTGGACAAGGGAGGAATGGGTAAGCAGAACTGCAACAGCACCTGCGCCTCCGGTAAGGGTGGCAATGCTTTCCTTAAATACTTCCATATTCTGTGTCCGCAGCAGCCGGTCAATGGCAATATTGACCACTTCCCGCGCTGTTTCGCAGGAAACCAGCAGACCGGCCCGGATCTGTCCCATTTCAATGGCATTTGCCACCAGCAGCATTCCGTTAAGCACGCCCAGACACGCGTTGGACACATCAAAAATCTGCGTTTCAGGACCAAGCCCCAAGTTATGGGCAACCGTGCAGGCTGTGGCCGGTTCCATATTGTCCCGGCACACGCCGCAGTAAATCAGCATTCCGATGTCTTCGGACTGAATATCCGCAGCATCAATGGCTTTTCTGCCCGCTGCGGTCGCACCTTCCGAAACCTTGACTCCCTTATCCCAGAACCGTCTTTCATAAATGCCGGTAATGGCTTCCAACTGCCCCGGTTTCAGGTGCAGATGCTGATAAAGCGGCTCCAGACGGTTTTCCAGATCCCTGGACAGAATAACATTTGGGGCCAGTTCATAACCAAATGAATGAACAATAACATTTGCGTATTTCATAAATGACAGGTTTGAATTTTCTCCTTTGAAATATGCGGATAAAACCGTTTTTATGCAGAAATTTCCGGCAAAATCCGTAAGCGGAGATCATAACACAATTTTTTTAAAGTGGATACAATTATTTTTTGCTGACAGATTCAGGGCTTGGGGAATAAGAGGATGATACAGGAAAAAAAGAGGTGCAGGGATTCGGGGGACAGGTACAGGGTGTCAGGAACAGATGAAAGCAGTGCATACAGGATTTTGACAGTGAACATCCATATTTTAACGTGATGTGCAAAACTTTTCCCGTCATACAGACGAATGCCGTTTGCCTGTCCAAAAAACCCGATGGTTTTCAAAACCTCCGGGTTTTTTGTTGCCAATATTGAAAAACGGGGCAAACACCGGATAAGATCTGGCTTCAGAATGAAAAAACTTTTGATTCTTCCGCTATGTCAATCAGATCATAGCCTGTGGCAATCTGAAAATTGGGAGGCAGATCATCTTCTTCAATAAGCCGGGCTCCGGCACAGGGTTTGCACACCAGAATCGGTACCTTCTTTTCCTGCAGAAATTTCAGATACGTGATGAGTTCATCTCCGGTCGGGGCTTTGATCCGTTCTGCCAGCACCATATTACTGAGAAATACCCCATCATCTGCCAGAAAAATCTTCACTTCATGTCCCTTTTCCGCAGCCACCTTGGCCAGATGAAAACAGCGGACAGCACGGGTGGGATCTTCCGGCCCTCTGGTCAGTACAAAAAAAAATTTGCTCATGACATTCTCCTTGTTTTGTGAAAAACGGCTGCTCTGTCAAGTCTGATTTTGCGGGTTTTAAACGCATGTACCCACCGACTCAGTCTTGACAGAACACTGCTTTGGGCAGATTATTTTTCTTTGAATTCCCTTAACACCGATTCTCCATTGAACTGATACTGATCCGGAGGAGTGCAAAAATTAAGCGGAGCGGTTTTCTGCACAGCCGGAACTGCGGAAAAACTGGGGGTATCGGATCAAACCAATGGCGAATCGGTATAACACCGAACACCTGATACCCTGAATCAGTTTTCCGTTCTGATTCCCTTTCTGAAAATGTCAAATGCCACTTTCAGGGTATCTTTGAGATAATCCTTATCATCATCAATGATTTTTTTGCTGGATTCCCACAGAATCACGCCGGAAAACATGGCCCAGAATATATCGGCAAGGGCAAAGGGATGTTTGTCAATAAACAGTTTCTCCTGAAGCCCCAGCCGGAAAACATCTGCAATCGCACTCAGGGATTTGCGGGACAGATCCTCAATTTCCGTCAGCATTTCTTCCGATAAGTTTTTAAGGGTTTCACTGGACTGCAGATGAAACAGATTGATGATGATAAGCGGATCAAAATCATACACGTCAAACATGGCATCCACAAGAGCGTCCACCCGGCCATGCGCATCCAGTTCAGCATTGCTGTTGACATGCTCCAGCCGGATGATCAGGTATTGCAGTATTCTCAGGGAAAGGGAGGCATACAGTTCGTCTTTGTTTTTGAAATACAGATACAAAGTGCCGGGACTCAGCTCGGCTTCCTTGGCAATATCCTCCATTGTGGCCCTGTTAAAGCCTTTCTCACAGAATACCCGCTTCGCTGCCACAATAATCTGCTGACGTCTTCTTTCCCTTTCTCTTTCTTTTCTTTCTCTGATTCCCATTCTCTGCTCTCAACTTTCTGAATAATGTTTATTATAAAATATGCTGTATATTTTATGTTGAAAATTTAGTCAAGAAAAAAATTCATGCAGCACAGCAATGCCGCCTGTGCATCAATGCCATTGAATTAAGAAAACTGAGCAGTCCCGAACTGAAAGTTCAGCACTTTTTTCTCAAGCATTTCAGTGTCTCAAATTTTCACTTCATGACTCCTTCCCCAGGGTTGCAAAAAAAATAATCTGCACAGTTTTCCTGTCCGGAACCATTCGGGTCTGTATCAGAAATATTTTTTCTGATACCTTGCCATTTAAGTCAACGGCATTGTGTCTGTGTATGGATTTGCAGGCAGTATGTCCGGGCTGAAACCTGACTGCATAACCTGTAATTATAATTCTGTATACCGGAAATGTCAAATTCCCTTTTTTCTTTCCAGTTTTGCCACGCATTCTATATGGAAAGTGTGGGGAAACATATCAACAGGCTGCACTTCGATAACATGGTAATCCTCTTTCAGCATGAGCAGATCCCTGGCCTGGGTGGCCGGATTGCAGGATACATAAACGATTCTGTGCGGTGCTGCATCCCGAATCTGGCGGACCGCATCCTTATGAATTCCGGAACGGGGAGGATCAATAATCAGCACATCCGGCTTTGTGCCGATGGCAGCCATGGTTTCTTTGATGTCCCCGGCCATGAACCGGCAGTTGCTGATTCCGTTGCTGCGGCAGTTGGCACGGGCATCGGCCACAGCACTTTCCACGATTTCAATGCCCACAACCTCTGCTGCTTTGTCCGACAGGCAGATGGCAATCGCGCCTGTGCCGCAGTACAAATCCCATACGCTTTCCCTGCCGCCCAGTTCTGCATAGGATTTTACGGTTTCATAGAGTTTTTCCGCGCCCCGTGTATTGGTCTGAAAAAAGGAGTTGGCAGAAATGTCAAAGGTGTATCCTGCAATCTGATCTTTGATTACCGGAGAGCCGCCCAGCAGAATCTCGTATTCCCCCACCGCGATCCCGGCTTTCCGGGCTGTGATATTGTTGACAACGGAAACAATGTTCGGATATTTTTTCATCAGAAAATCTGCCAGAGGCCCAACCGTTTTCCGATCTTCCGAAGCAGTGATGATATTGACCATCCACTGATCAAAGGACACGGAATGGCGCAGCATGAGAAATCGCCAGAATCCCTCGTGCGTCCGGAGTCCGTAGACCGGAATTCCGGAGTTTTTCATATAATTCCGTACATCTTCGAGAATGGCATTCCCGGTTTCAGACTGCAGAAGACACGCGGAAATATCCAGCACCTTGTGAAAGGTTCCGGGCACATGCAGCCCAAGTGCAAAGGAAAATCCGATATCCTCCCGGCCCAGTTCATCGGGCAGCAGCCAGCGTCTGTCTGAACAGGAAAACTCCATTTTGTTGCGGTATCCGAAAATATGCTCCGGGGCAATAACCGGATGAACCGGAATGTCCTGCATAAGTCCGATATGGGCAAGCGCGTCCGAAACATGCTGCCGTTTATAGACAAGCTGCTGTTCATATTTGAGAAACTGCCATTTGCATCCCCCGCAGTATCCGCTGTATGGGCATGGGGCTTTGATTCTGTAGGGAGAAAGGGAAATGAATTCAGCCACAAGGGCTTCTGCATAATTTTTCTTTTTTCTGACAATGCGTGCCACCACCCTATCCAGAGGCACGGTCTGATCCACAAAGATCGTAAAACCGTCGACTTTTGCAATGCCTTTTCCCCCAAAGGCCATATCTGATATTTCCAGTTCGATTTCCTGTATCTTCTTTTTTTTCATCAGAATTTTCCTGACTGTCTGTAATCCCGGAAAACCGGCAGCTTCATCTGAAAGTAAACCGGGAGGTTATTCATAAATTTCCCTGTATGGGAATTCTTCATTGTGTTCCTCTGCAAATGGCACTTGCGAAACTTGCAAAAATAGATTATGGAGCAATTACAGTCAAACAAATGACAGGACTTACACTGTTGAATTTTAACAGATTGATTTTTATGTATGCTGATGTGGCACTGCACAAATGGGTTCACGTAAAATCAAACACCTGAAAACAGCAGCGTAAATCCTTTTTTTAAAATATCTGAAAATTTTTTGATTAGTTATTTAATATTATCAGCCATTGGCAAAAATCAAGAGGTGACGGTTTTATGTCTGAAACAGAACCTGAAGCAATCCAGAGAGAAATCACATTTACCAGCGGAGATTTCCATCTCAAAGGTGTACTGCATCTTCCGGCAGGAGCAGAGAAATTTCCTGTAGTCATCGGTTCACACGGACTGTTCAGCGACAGCAGTTCTCCCAAACAGATCCAACTGGCACAGGACTGCACAGCCGCAGGAATTGCCTTTTTCCGGTTTGACCACAGGGGATGCGGAGCCAGCGAGGGGAATTTCCGGGAAGTGACCAGTTTCGAGGCCAGGTGCAATGATCTGCTCAGTGCGATCAAAACCGTAAAGGAGCAGAAAGAGCTGGGAAACCAGACAGCCCTTTTCGGAAGCAGCCTGGGAGGAGCAGCCTGTCTGAATGTTTTCAAAAAAACAGGAATCAGCGCCATCGTGACATTTGCTGCCCCCCTCAGAAGCGCGCCGGTACTCAAGGCTATTGAAACATCCGAGGACCCAAACCTGAAAAATCTCAATTCTGCTGCTCTTCAGTTTGATATCAGCGCAAAAATTGCCGGGGTGCATCATATTCTGATTTTTCACGGGGATTCGGATAAAATCGTTCCGCCTTCCGAGGCTCATCGGCTCTATCAGAAAGCAGTCCTGCCCAAGCGGATTATCATGCTCAAAAACGGAGATCACCGTATGACAGCAAAGGACAATCAGGAAAAATTTTTCCGGGAGGCTGTGGAATGGTACAAAAGATGGCTTCTGGAAAAACAGCCTGAATAAACAGGACATGCAGACCGGACAAAGATGACAGAGATCATTTTTGGGGACATAAGGGAGAAGAGATGTGCCCGGCAGTAATATGCCTCCCCCGGCTGTGTCAGACTTCCGAAGTTTATGAAACTTCGGAAGTCTTTACATTCAAACTGTTCTGTCCCCAATTCTAACCTGCGGAAGTGGGTTCGATTTTGATCTCAACTCTCCGGTTTCTCTGGCGTCCCTCTGCTGTGTCATTGGAAGCCACAGGCATGGTTTCACCATAGGCAGCGGTTTGAATCTGTGAGGGATTAACCCCGCGTTTCACCAGTTCCTGCATGACAGCATCTGCCCGTTTCCGGGAAAGTTCCATATTATAGTCATCTTTTCCCTTGCTGTCTGTATGGCCTTCCACTATGACACGGGTCTGGGGATACTGGGCCATAACCTGGGCAATGCGTTCAATTTCCGAATACAGTCCGGGTCTGATATTGGCAGAGTTGGTGTCAAAGGACACATCCCCCTTAAGGGTGATGGCAAGAAGATCCCCCTCCCTGCGGACCGAGGCTGCTTCGGATGAGGCCAGTGCCTGCTTATATTCCGCTTCCTGTTTGTCCATCATATGGCCCACGCCCGCTCCGGTTGCTGCGCCCACTGCTGCGCCCACTGCAGCACCGATCAGGGTGGATTTGGTATCTTTGCCAATGAGCTGCCCGGCCAAAGCACCCGCGGCCGCTCCGCCCGCAGTCCCGTAGGCTGCCCCTTTTCCCGTGTTTGTCTGCGGGGCCGCACATCCGGTGAATACCATTGCACCCGCAACAAATACCAGAATCAGTTTCTTCATTTTTCCCTTTTCCTTTCCCTCATGTTTTTTTGATTTTAATCCGTTTAGACGTTACACATCTGATCCGTATCTGAGCCGGGAGTAAGCAGCCGGTTCAGATTTTTTCAGACACAAACATTTCAAATGTGTAACTCCTGCCGTTAAAGCACAAATGCGGATTTTCAGAAAATATTCACCTCTGACAGAGAGATTCTGCCATACGTATGTCTCCATGTTTCGTGCAGATGAAATGACTTTCCGAAAATCTCTTTGCACAAGATTATGATAAAGACGGGAATGTGTCAATATTTTACTTTGCTTTTTCCCTGTTCTACGCTTTCTTCGGAGAACATATCCGGAGGATCACTGTTTCCAGAATCAGTTTGGGATTCTGGCCCCCGGTTTTCAGATGCAGATCAGCCTGTCCCAGCCATTCCATTGCCTGACCCAGTTCCTTTGCGCTGAACCGGTCGGCCTTCTGCAAGCCCAGATAAAGGGGATAGGTGCTTTTGGGATTTTTTGCTATCAGCAGATCAGTCGCGGGTTTGCTTTTTTTCTTTTTTTTACCTGCCTCCCCCTCTTTTTCCCCTGCTGTCATTTCCTCCCAGGATTCCAGATGCGCCTGCATCTGCTGATCGGATTTCAGCAACTGGGGCAGCACCGCAGTCTGAAACTGCTGGTAGGACATGCCGGATTTCCACACTTTCCCCAGGCTGCTTTCTGTGAATCCTTTGATCACAAGCAGTTTCCGGGTCTGATTGACAAGCGCAGCAAGAATCTGAAGGGGGAAAAGTCCTTCTGAAATCAGAGAACTGAGATAAAAAAGGCAGGCTTCCGTGTTCCGGTCAGACAGGGCATTGGTCAGTTCATAAATGGGATCCTGCCGGGTGCGTTTGAGTACGGCATGAACATCCTCTGCCGTGATATTTCTGCGTTCCCCCACATACTGGATCAGTTTTTCCAGACTGGCAGTAAAGGTTCTCAGGGCAAAACCGGTCATCTCACATAAGGCATGGTACGCGGCTGTGTCCATGACTTTGCCGCTTTCCCCCAGAACACTGCGCATCTGTTCATTCAGAACAGCTTCCTGCGCGGTTTTGTCCGCCTTTGTGCTGCCTTTGGGAACCGAGCAGTCCACGATAATGCCATGATCTTTGATGGTTTTGTAAAGACTGCGCCGTTTATCCGCCATATCCGTAGTAATCAGCAGACAGTTTCCCGGAGGAAATCCTTTTTCAATGGCCTTTTGCAGTTCCGCCATATGATCCTGCACCGGCGCAGGGGAAAGTCCCTTATCCCGGCAGTATACGATAAGTTCATCCACCCATTTGCCGTCTCCAGTCTGTTCTGCGGCTGCTTTGAGAATTTCATCACGGTTGCCGCCCTGCAGATCATCATAGGAAATGTTTTTTGATCCCAGAAACACGGTGAAAAATTTTGCTGCTTTTTTCACGTCCTTTGCTTCATATGCGTCTCTTGCTTTTTCCAGAAAATCAGCATCTTCCTGCCCTGAATAAAATATGCGGGAATCCCGGAGAGCCACCGCTTTTTTGCCGGAAAGCATGGAAAAGGTGTTGACTTTGGCAATGGCCTCCTGCACATTGTCCTGCTCCACAGGTTCATAATTCAGGTTCCGTTCCGAAGGCGGAATCAGTGTATCCAGAACAGAAGCAAATGCTTTGTTGCAAAGCATTTCCTCCCCGTATATCAGCCATACGGGAAATGGTCTGTTCAGATGCTCTTTTAAGGATTTGTAATCAGTTTCAGGCATACTATCTCATCTTTTTTTGGGAAAATTTTTCAGTGACAGGTCAAAACCTTTGCAATGTTTCACAGAATGCCCTGTCAGTATTTTTCATATTCAGATTTGCATACACGGATGATTTCATTTGTTATTTCATCCAGCACAAATTCACATTCATCTTTTTTTTCCGCAGATTTTCCGTCCGGAATATTTTTCACCGGAGTCATACGGGCTTCCAGAATTTTGCGGATCTGTGACAGGGTTTCCGCAGACAGTTGGCTCTGTTCAGGAGCAGAGATCGCCATTTCACCCGGAACAGCTTTTTCTTCCGAAATTCTGAAAAATCCAATGGCCTGCTTGAGTTTTTTCATCTGCACCATTGCGGTTTCGTTTGCACTCGCGGAAAGCTGTGTGGCTGTTGCTGCAAGATGCTCGGCTGACTGTGCATTTTTCTGAATCACAAAATCCAGTTGCTGCAGGGCGGTGTTCACCTGTTCGGCCCCCAGGATCTGCTCATTGCTGGACAGGCTGATTTCCTGAACCAGTTCCGCTGTTTTCCGGATGTCCGGCACGATTTTATGGAGCATTTCCCCTGCTTTTTCCGCAATTTCCACACTGGATGCAGAAAGTTTGCTGATTCCTGCCGCAGCCTTTTTGCTTTCCACAGCCAGTTTCCGCACCTCGCTGGCCACCACAGCAAAACCCTTTCCCTGTTCTCCTGCTCTTGCAGCCTCAATTGCCGCATTGAGGGCCAGAAAATTGGTCTGGGTTGATATTTCGTCAATAATGCTTATTTTTTCAGATATTTTTTTCATCGCAGCCACTGTTTCCTCCACAGCTTTGCCGCCTTTTTCCGCATTTTCAGAGCAGTACAGGGCAATTTTCCCTGTTTCCGAGGCATTGTCCGCATTCTGGCGGATGCCGGAAGTCATTTCCTCCATGGAAGCGGAAACCTGCTGGGAAGATGCGGCCTGCTCGCTTGCACCCTGGGAAAGATCCGCTGCTGTTGCACTCAGTTCCTCTGTGCCGATCCGGATCATTCTCATGCCTGAATCCACCTGATCTGTCACCTGTCTGACCTGGGTTATCATCTCCCTGAGTTTTTCCGCCATGTTTTTCATGGATTTCATCAACTGACCGATTTCATCATTATTTTCAGCATCCATTGTGACCGTCAGATCCCCGGAGGCAATTCTTTTTGTCACGTCAGCCGCATTTTTCAGGGATTCAAATATGGACCGGGCCACAAAGAGACTGATCAGAGCGCCAATACTTACGGTGATAAAGAGCAGAATGACAATGTTTCGCAGATACATACGGATTTTACCGAAAAAACTGCGGCTGAGAGCGGCTCCCGCCTGATCCACTTCCTGAATGCTTTCCTCAATTTTCTGAAAAATATCCTTCTGAACAGAATGATATTTTTCCATATTCCGGATATAATGCAGAGACAGTTCTTTTACTTTGGAAATGGCTGCCATGCTGTCTTCGGCCAGTTTGACAAAAGGCGTCCCAGAAAGTCTGACCCTGTCTTTTTCCGTATTCCGGTTTGCAATGTCAAGGTAATTGAGAATCTCATCTTTCACTTTTATATTGTTCTTTAACTTTTCAAAAAGCACTTTGATCTCATAATTGGCGGAAGTGTTGATGCTGGCTCCGGCAATAACGGCCCGTTCCAGTTTCGTGACAGACTGTTCCAGATTTTCATCCGCGAGTTTTTCACTGATCTTCTGAATAAAGGTGTTTGACTGCAAAATGGAAAAATCCGTGAATTCCGCAATCTGCTTTTCAATATCCGCATTCTGTATTTCAATTTCACGAATCTGCACCACCAGTGAACGGATTTCCGAAAATCTGCCGGTCAGATCCCTGTCGCTGATATGTTTCATGAGTTCACTGAAATTTTTCTCCAAATCCTCATAGGATAGAGCCTGATTGAGGTAGTCTTTGGTACGATTTGCAGTATCCCGCATCCGGGCTGTCAGACCTGCAAAGATTTTTTCTTTTTCAGATATGTCTTCAATGAGAAATCCGGAACTGAAAAAAAAGAAAATCACAATGAGCAGCAGAATGGCATTGAGCAGGTTCGGGATATAAAGTTTTTTGCGGATGGTCAGATTCTGTATCATTTTTTTCATGTTTATTTCCTTTTATGGCGTTTTCCTCTGTTCAAAGCAATGCGGGTTCAGCACAAAAATTTGCTGATGAACCAAATCCTCTGATTTTATGACAAATATAATTTCATATCTCTGGGAATTTTTCAATGGATTTGATCCGCTGTCAAAAATTTAATAAATCAGATCGGTTTGCAGGAGCAGAATGTCCAAGTTTCTGAATTCCTTTTTCCAAAATTGAAACCCCATGTTTATGCGGATCTCATATTTCCATAAAATACTGAATATAAAATGTGTTATATGTCATATCTTTCTTTCAAAGGCAACTGTTTTTTTTATTGGCAAAGACAGGGATGAAATTTTTACGGAAAAAATCTTTTGAAAAATATCCCATGAAAAAGGAAACAAAAAAGGGGCGAATCCGCCCCTTTTTCCTCTGTGTATCCCAAAATGGCTTTTCTCCGTTTTTATACGTTCTGATTCTGATCTGCTCTCAATGCCTGTACATGACCATGATCATTTCCTTAATACCTGACACCTGAATTTCAGTGATTGTACATGGTAATGACTGTTCCCATGTGCCTGTCCACAATCAGGGCAGTATTGGTGCATTTTTCAACGGTTTTTATGAGATTTTTCAAATCCCGTATAATCCTGTCCCTGTCCTTTTTGCTGATCTGAATCTCAAATGCACGGCCCGGTTTTTCCACCGGAGTTCCGTACTGCATGATAATATCCACATGTTCCTGGGGGATTCCCCTCTGCCTGGCTCTGAGGCCCGCATGTCCCGACATTTGCATAATATCCTCCTATGGGTTTCGGTGATTCCTGAATCATTCTGCCTGATCAACCATGTTACAAACCAGACAGAAAGTCTATGGGGAATACCATGTATTCCTGCATAGGATTTTCCTGTTTCTGACGGAATAAAGCAGAACAGACTTCCGACTTGTTCATGAGCTTAAAAGCACCTGACATTGACCAGTGATTTGGAAGAATAAAGCAGAACAGACTTCCGACTTGTTCATGAGCCGCAGCACAGTCTGGAAGCCTGTTTTACTTTTTATTCCAAAAGATTGAAGCTTATTATGCTTTTATTTTCAGGATGTTCTCCGGAACACAATGCAGGAATTGCACCCACCGAATCCAAAAGAATTTTTCAGCACATATTCCTGGGATATTTTCCGTGCGCCTTCGGTCACACAGTCAAATTCCATCTCCGGATCAGGAGTATAATTGATCGTGGGCAGCAGAATATCCCTCCTCATTCCTTCCATTGCCAGAACCGCTTCAATAGCGCTGGACGCGCCCATTGCATGGCCTGTCATGGATTTGTTGGCAGAAACCGGGGGAATGCGTTTTCCAAAAACAGCGCGGAGCGCATCGTATTCCACTTTGTCCCCGATTTTTGTGGATGTGGCATGGGCATTGACCGCGCAGATTTCGCTGGGGGTTATTCCCGCGTCTGCAATGGCTTCGGCCATGCACCGTTTCACAGTTTCAAAATGCGGGGCCACAAAATGATGTGCATCCGATGTCATGCTCCATCCCGCAATTTCCAGATCATGTTTCAGGCCATGACTGCGGGCAAATTCCTTTGTTGCCAGGATGATACTTCCCGCTCCTTCGGAAATGACAAAGCCTCTTCTGTCAGCAGAAAAGGGGCGGCTGGCGCGCGAAGGCGGTTCATCAGCATCATCTGGCCCCGGCCTGTATGCACCGTTCATTGTGGCAAATCCGGCCACAATGGGCTCCACCAAAGGAAAATCCGCAGCACCGCAGATTACCATATCCGCACGTCCCTGTGCAAGAAGCATGTTTCCCATAATGATGGAAGTCAGACCGGTTGCGCACGCTGTAATGGTGGCTGTAATCGGCCCGGTGGCTCCGGTCAGGATTGATATTTTTCCTCCCACCATATTGATGCAGGAATTGGGATTTGCACATGGCGGTGGCAGTTTTTTTTCCTCCCGCATACGCCGATCCGCAGCAAGCACAGCATCCAGTCCGCCCACAGCGGAACTGAAGGTAATGGCTGTGCGTGGGGCCAGATCCGGTGTAATTTCAATGCCGCTTTTTTCCACTGCCCGATGCACCACCAGCATGGCCCAGGGAAAAATTGGGGAAGGCCACAAAGCAAGAGATCTGGGACTGAGAAAAGTCCATGGCCGCATATCCAGGTCCGGAACCTGACCTGCAATCCGTACCGGAAAATGTTCATTTGCGGTAAAACGGCTCAGTCTTCCAATGCCGCTTTCCCCTTTTGCTGCCCGATTCCACTGTGTTTCCATATCCGTTCCCAGCGGAGACACAGCATCCCAGGCAATCACAACCGTTTTTTGGGAATTCGGATACATTTCAGTATGCTGTTCCTGTGTTACGCATATTTTTTCAGACGGTCTTTCTGTGTAAAATATTTGAATAGTCAAAAGTAGTTACGCAGTTGAAACCATGAACCGGATCTGCGACCGTGAGGGAGCGGATTTGAAAGTCCTGATAGTCTGCTTCCTCACATTCCGGCTCTGATACCAATTCTCCATTGATTTGATACAATATCTGTTGTCAGTTTTTCCCGGTTCCGCGTGTGCAAAAAACCGCTCCGCTTAATTTTTGCACTCCTCCGGAGCAGATGGAGTGCTGTGCAAAAAACCGCTCTGCTTAATTTTTGCACTCCTCCGGATTGCGTGTGCAAAAAACCGCTCCGGCTCATTCCCATTCGGCGTTAAGGGCAATCGCTGAATATGCCGTATTTGCCTTTTTGGGCAAGTTCTTCCGCACACCTCCTGTTTTTCAGTGCTTCCTCACCGGCTCTTTCCTGCGCTTCCCGGAACATCCGTTCATTGGCATACCGGGCCTGTTCCGCTTCCCGCGCTGCTTCACGATTTGCTCGTGCAATTTCCGCATTTCTCTGCTCTGCTGCATGTCTTGCCGCATTCATGGCATCCACCTGCGCGTGCATGGCATCGGAAATTCTGCCGGAAAGATAGCTGAGATCAGACTGTGTGCGGGAAACCGAATTTTTCACATTGTCCAGTTCCGCCTGGGTCTGACTGACCGAAGCCCGGATAGTGCGGATTTCCTCTTCCATTGCCTGAAATGTCTTTGCCAGCACTTCATTCTGCTGCTGAACCGCACCCTTTACCGACCGGACTTCACTGACAATCTGTTCATTATAATCCTTGACTTCCTGACGCCATGCCTGCTCTTCCTGCCTGTCCAGCAGATCCGTGAAGGCTTTGGTGTCTTTGAACAAAGATTGCAGCAGATCATATTTGCGTGCGGCAATATGCAGCAGTTCCCGCTTCTTTTCCGCAATTCTTGCCTCATTGTAAATGCGCCGTGCAGCAGTTTCCCTTTTTTCATGGGCACTTGCGCCACCGAAAGAGACCAGCCCCGTGCTGTCTCCGATTTCTGTTTCCAGTTCCCGCTGTTCAGCGTCACAGGCCAGTTTTTTTGCCTGCTCTGCCTGGGGCGCATGGGGAAAAGCGATGAGGAAACGGTCAAATATCAGGGAGGTGTTCTCCTCTTTTGCCCGTGCAAATGCGATTTCCTGAATCCGGTTCATGGCTTCCGCAGCTTCCGGCGTGTTGGGAAATTTGTCCATGAACCGCCGGTATTCCGAAATGGTATCCGTGTTTGTGAAAAGCTGAAATTCATCCGCAATTGCTTTGAATGCCAGCACGGACTGACCGGACAGTTTGATAAAATCATCATATCCCCTTTCCGTATTGATTTCCTTTATTTTTTCATACGCGATCTGAAGTATTTCCGGAGTGCGGGGCGCATTCGGGAATTTGCGGACAAATCTGCTGTAGCCTTCGTAAGTATCCAGTTTTTTGGCATGAGCAGTTGCCAGCGGATACGCGAGTTTTGCCTTTCCCTGCATCAGAAGGGTTTCGGCCACGTCAAAGTCATCCAGTTCCGCAGATACAGGGCAGAACAGCAGCAGAATGGCGGAAATGGCGGTGAATACGGCGGAGATGGTTTGTTTCATGATGATTTTCCTTTATATCAGATTTTTCAGTTCCTCAATTGTGATTCCGGTTTTTTTGAGTTTACTTTTTCAAGTCCTTCCAAATAACACAGAACAGCCTCTCCTGCATTGTTCAGGGCTTCTTCTTCAGTATCGACCTGTGTAAAACAGCCGTCCAATGCAGGAACTGTGACATTGAAACCGCCTTCCTCCGCAGGTTCCAAAATGACGTTGAATTTCATGGCAGATTCCTTTCATTCCTGTAAGCAGTTCCCTTCTCTGATGAAATACGCTGCAATGACCGGCGAATCTCACCAAAATTTGGTAAATCGTCCCGATCCTTCCACATTCCGCGCGCAGCCCTCATTTTTTTCAGACGGAATTCTCTGTCAAATTCTCTTATGAAATGCTCTATGGCTTCCCGAATTACCCCTGTCTGCGTTTTTCCCGTCTGTACTGCAATGGTATTCAGAAAATCATTTTCCTGCACAGTCAGGTCAATTTCTGTTTTTATCATACGCCGCATCCTACCCGTTTAAATCCCATATTCACTTTTTCAAAATGCTCATCTCCGCTGAATACTTCTGTTATCCCAAGTTCCGACATAAGAGCAAAAGAAGTGAAATCCGTAAAAAAAATATCGGATTTATCACGATATTTCTTCATCAGTTTCCATTCTTTTTCCATTCTTTTCCTATCTATTGATTCAAGCTGTATTTTCTGCATTTTTACAGCAAGAAATATATTTTCTCCGAATTTTATCAATAAGTCGGTATTCAGTCTTTTCCGAAGAACGGTGAACACTTCGTCCAAAACATAATCTGTTGTGACAGGAATACCTCCCTGCATAAGATAGTCCTCATAAAATAATTTTGCTGTTTTATGATAAGGGTCTTTGCGGTCTGTTATGCCTATCCAGGCCCAACTGTCAAAGAAAACAGACTTTCTCATATATCACCGTAAACATATCTGTCATGGTTTTCTGCAAGGTCATGGGGCGGTTCGCTTGCTCCGATGCCGATGATTGACAGCAAAGGATTATCCGGAATATCGGAACGGATTTTTTTCTTTCTCTTCCCCCGTGCTTCCTTTGATTTCAGATAACCTATAAAGTCAATTACTTCCTTAATTTTTTCCAATGAAAGGCCGCTCAGTTCTTTCATCACCTGTTCATGGTAATCCGCAAACTGCAATGAAGGCATTTTCTTATCTCCTTTGTAATCTGATTCAGAATCTTCAGTCCCATGAGTCCCGCTCCTGATTGACGTATTCCTGTGCGTCTGTTTCCTTCCAGCTTTCTTTTCCTATGCCCTTGAGATCATAAATATTGCGTTTTTGAGTTTCCAAATAGGGATTGGGCTGCACAGTCTGTTGCAGAAATTCCATCAGGGCAGATTTGTCCTTTAAAGATAACTGATTTACAATATTGAAAATATCTCTTAAAGAAGGTAAAGTGGCATGGTGCATAATCATTTCTCCTTTTTGCGTTTGTCCCTTAATTCTGATTCATCAATGGTGATTTCCAGAAAAGAATATACCGTCAAAGTATCAAAAGCTTCCAGCTTTTCCAGCTTTTGCCTGTGCATGTGAACCTGAATTGGTATATTTATTTTGATAAATCACCAATAATCCTGTAAATCCTTTAATCCTGTAAATCCCGGTTCAGACAAACGACAGCCTTCCGCACATCATCTTCGCTGATGTTATTCTCCTGGAATTTATCTGCGATTCTGTCTGAAAAATCTTCAAAACGCTCTTTGAGAGATTGGGGTTTTATCTTTTTGATAATAATGGCATCGCTGCTGCCGTACACAAAAATGCTGTCATTGTGCTTCAAACCGAGAAAGGCTTTGATGTGACGGGGAATTTTGAAATCCCCTGATTTATCCGCTTTGATGATTTGTTCCATAAATGCTCCTTTTAACTTTAATTTTTGTCTGAACCGGGATTCTCAGGATTTTCAGCGGGTACGGCGGGTTACGCTCACGCTACACCCGCCCTACTCTGCTTAAATCAGAGTAATCAGAAAATTCAGATGAATCACAGTTCAGACAATCATAAAATCCCGGTTAATCCCTTAATCCTGTGAATTCCGGTTCAGACAGCGGGTACGGCGGGTTACGCTCACGCTACACCCGCCCTACTTTGCTGTGAACTCATGCAAATCAGAGTAATCAGAAAAATCAGATGAATCACAGTTCAGACAATCATAAAATCCCGGTTAATCCCTTAATCCCGTGAATCCCGGTTCAGACAGCGGGTACGGCGGGTTACGCTCACGCTACACCCGCCCTACGAACTGTCCCGCAGGGACATAACGATAATAGCCCGGCAATTCATTGCCGGGCGGCAAAGAGTTACTTACTGGACGCAGCGCAACGACACCCCACGTCGGAGTCCCTGAGACCGGGGTTGTTGCCGCTCCGGTTGGCGGAGCGGATGATGTCGGCAGCGAAAGACCAGGAACCGCCACGCAAAACACGAGATGTCCCATTTGATGGCCCTTCAGGATTTTTAACCACATTCTGCTTATAATAATTCCCATCATACCAATCCGCCGCCCATTCCCACACGTTGCCTGCCATGTGGTGTGCACCGTAGGGAGATTTTCCTCCGGGAAGAGAATCCACATCTTTCATTTCTGTCCAACTTTCGCTATGATTGTTATAATCATACACGGCCAGTTTGTGGTCGTTTCCCGGTTCCCCATTTCCCCAGGGATATTTGCGTGCGTCCTCTCCCCGTGCGGCCTTTTCCCACTGGGCCTCTGTGGGCAGACGCCGCCCCACATATTTGCAGTATGCATCCGCACCGTACCAGGACACATAATTGGCCGGACGGTTTTCATATCCCTGCCGGGCAAAGTATTTTCCACCGCCGTACATTACCGTACAGGAATCACAGCCGAATTCAAGATACTGAACAATTTTTTCCGGGTCTTTCACGCTGTTGAGAAATTCTGCAAACTGCGCCGCGCTGACTTCGTATTTCTCTATCTGATACGCATCCAGCCAGACCCGGTGAGCGGGTTTTTCATCGCTTTCACCGGAATCACTTCCCATGATAAACCAGCCTTCGGGCACAGACACCAGCGGCGTGGCCGAAGTATTGCCGGAACCTGCGCTTTGGCTGCTTCCGCCGGATGATTTTTCCTGTAGCACAACAGTTTTTGTCACCACCGCATCCGGGCCGATGAACACGTTCAGGGTCTGGGTGATATACCCGGATTTTTTCACCACAAGCTCATGGTCTCCCTCGGTCAGTGTAAACACGCCCGAACCTTCGGCATACTTTTTGCCGTCAATGAACACCTCCACCGGTTCGGGCGAAACATCCAAAGCCAGCCTTCCGGTTTCCGCATAAACAGCCCCGGCCAGTGCCAGGCAAAGCAGCATCACAGTTGACAATGATTTTTTCATTTTTCTCTCCTGTTTTGTATTGGTTCTGTTGACATTTCATCTCGTTTCCTCTCGTTCCCACGCTTTGCGTGGGAATGCCTTCCGGACGCTTTGCGTCCCGTGACCGGGGAACAGCACAGACGGGACGTGAAACGTCCGATCTGCATTCCCACGCAAAGCGTGGGAACGAGATAATTTTTGCACTCCTCCGGAGCAGACGGCGTGATGTGCAAAAAACCGCTCCGCTTAATTTTTGCACTCCTCCGGAGCAGATGGCGTGCTGTGCAAAAAACCGCTCCGCTTAATTTTTGCACTCCTCCGGAGCAGATGGCGTGC
>CAZHPS010000046.1:0-22370 GCA_964534335.1 uncultured Desulfobacterales bacterium | reverse complement strand
GCCTGTTTGGAATTTCCATTTCAGGGTTCCGTCAGGGTTGATCGCATACAGATTGTCATCATTTGACCCCACATAGACTGTGCCGTCTGCACCGATGGCAGGGGAAGAACGAACATAACTGCCTGTTTGGAATTTCCATTTCAGGGTTCCGTCAGGGTTGATCGCATACAGATTGGCATCGGTATAGTATGTCCATGACCCCACATAGACCGTGCCATCCGTGCCTATTGCAGGGGAAGAAAGAAAATAATAAGTGCCTACGTCGAATTTCCATTTCAGTGTTCCGGGTTCGCCCGCACCAAAGGCCGCGCCGCGCACCAGCGCAAAAAACAGCAGAAATACCCAAAACTTCTTTTGCCTTACAGTGCCAAATGTCATGGTTATCCTCCTGTGATAAAATGTTGTTTTTTTCCAACCCCCAAAGGGTGGCATTATTTCAAAAAAAATTGGTTATCCCACAAACCCAACTGAAAATCCATAATAATGTTGTCATCCCCATCGGAATTTTCCCAACCTCGCAAGGGTTGAAATTATTGTAGATGTGAAATTATTGCAGAAAAATTGGTTATTTCCACAACCCCAACCCCGCAAGGGGTGAAATTACTGCAGAGTTGAAATTATTGCAGAAAAATTGGTTGTTTCCACAACCCAACCCCGCAAGGGGTGAAATTATTGTAGAGTTGAAATTATTGCAGAAAAATTGTTTATTTCCACAACCCCAACCCCGCAAGGGGTGAAATTACTGCAGAGTTGAAATTATTGCAGAAAAATTGGTTGTTTCCACAAACCAACCCCGCAAGGGGTGAAATTACTGCAGAGTTGAAATTATTGCAGAGTTGAAATTATTGCAGAAAAATTGGTTATTTCCACAAACCAACCCCGCAAGGGGTGAAATTATTATAGCGGTTATCCCACAAACCCAAACTGAAAATCTGTAATAATGTCATCCCTTGCGGGATTTTGTTCTGTTTTTTTTGCATATCCTCTCTATAACAATATCATCCCTTACGGGATTCTGTTTTGTTTTTTGCATCTCCTCTCTATAACAATGTCATCCCTTGCGGGATTTTGTTCTGTTTTTTTGCATCTCCTCTCTATAACAATGTCATCCCTTACGGGATTCTGTTCTGTTTTTTTTGCATATCCTCTCTCTCTGTGTTCTCTGTGGGATTTTTTTCCTCTGTGTCCTCTGTGGGAAACTCTGACCGGATTTAATTTAAGGGCATTGAACCTCTGATTCCGGATTTTCCTGCTCCGGATTAAAAGATGCCCTGTTGTTGACGGCCTCATAGGGATTGTCTGAACCCTCTGAAAGAACATAAGCATTTTCCCCCTGTGCTTTTTGCGGATGATAAACTCTCTGCCGGGCTGCCGCAGCCGCTGCCAGCGGGCCGACATGAACATCCACATAATCATAAACCTTTGCCTGTGTTTTTCCCGGAGCCGGGCGCAGCACCCGTCCCAAATACTGCAGCAGCCGTCCGCTGAACCGAATCGGCGTGGCAATGAAAAGCGTGGAAAGCTCCCGGCAGTCAAAACCCTCGCCGATCAACTGTCCGGTTGCCACCACCACCCGGACAGTTCCCTGTGCAATGCCTTCCAGCACCTCCCTGCGCTGTGCTGTTGCCAGATCTCCGGTCAGCAGAGCAGCCGGAATGCCGTGTTTGAATTTCAGCAGTGCCTGCAGGGTTTCGCAGTGTTTTTTCCGGTCCGACAGAACCAGACACACACCTTTGCCTGAGGCGGCTTCCTGCGCCACATCTGCGGCTATCAGTCGATTGCGATCATCATCTGCTGTGAGTTCCGAGAGCATTTTGGCATATTCCCGCACCGGATCATAATAGGGTTTGAATGCTGTTTCCCGCACCACAATCTCTGCTTCCAGAATATGCCCCTTTTCCACCAGCCCGGATTTTTCTATGGTGTGATGCACATCCCCCAGATGCCAGAAAATCAGGCGGGAGAGTTTGTCCCTGCGCCAGGGTGTGGCTGTCAGTCCCAGCATATACCGGGCATCAAACCCGGATACAGCTTCCGTAAAGGTGCGGCTGGGGGTTCTGTGGCATTCATCCACAATAATATAGCCGATATGGGGACAGATGTCCTCCGCACATTTGTACAAAGACTGAATCATAGCCACCGTGATTTTTTCGCCAACCGTTTTTCTGCCATCTCCGATAAACCCGCATTCTTCCTCCGGAATCCCCAGAAAATTTTCAATGCGTTGCTGCCACTGAAAAGCCAGTTCTTTGGTATGCACCACCACCAGCGCGGGCTGTTTCCGCTGTGCAATCATGTAAAGGGCAATAACGGTTTTTCCGCTGCCGGTCGGTGCGCTCAGTGTGCCAAACTCTTTGGAAAGCATGACCCGCGCGGCTTCTTCCTGAAAGGGTTTTAGCGTACCGGCAAAGGAAAAATCCACTTCCGGCAGCATCCGGCGATGATCCTCTATTTCATAAGAAATCCCGTGCTTTCTGCACAGAAGAATAAGCTGGCGCATATACCCGCGCGGAAGAATCAGAGACTCTTCTTTTTCTTTGTAAAAATAAAGCGTTTCAGGCGTGTTTTTGTTCCAGCGTCCCAGACGGTTGTTTTCCTCCCATTTGGGATTCCGGAACCGCAGAGAGAGCCTGACTGTCTGTCTGATCAGTTCCGGCATTTCTGAAACACAAAGATGGTGCGAAAGACTTATTTTCAAAATAACCGCCTTTTCAGATAGATTCTGATAAATACCCGGCCGGAGTTTTATCCTTTCTCAGAAGGGAAATAAGTACTCAAGCAAAAATTTTCAGGTATTCAAAAAACCGGATTTTTCCGAAAAATCCGGTTTTTCTGAAAACGCCATACCCGAAAACTTATGCTGACTTACTTATCCTGCACCATGACAGACAAACCGGCTTAAAGAATAAAACCGATATTCTCAAAACACCGGTGTTTTCCGCACATGAAATTCCTTTATCTGAAAAACCTTTTAATCCGAAATGTTATCATGCACATTTCCGGGATTGTTCATGCAGGACTCAGAAATCATTTGACTTGTTCCCCGCAATTGCATATTCTCATAAGAAGCTGAGGTAATATAATATACAGATATTTATAAAGGAAAACAAGATTTTTATATGAGCAGCAAAATATTCATCAACGCGGTTGACCCGGAAGAATGCAGAATTGCCAAAGTCACAGACAGCAAACTCGAAGAGTTTCACATTGAAAATGCTGCCCGGGAAATCACCCACGGAAACATCTACAAGGGAATCATCACCCGCATAGAACCCGGTCTGCAGTCCGTATTTGTGGATTATGGTGCGGAACGTCACGGATTTCTGCAGAAGCAGGAAATCCATCCGGATTATTTTCTGGATACACCGTCGGGTGATCACTCCATCAAAAACATTGTCAAACGGGGGCAGGAAATTCTGGTGCAGGTCACCAAAGACCCGATCATGAAAAAAGGGGCTATGCTCACCTCCTATATTTCCCTGCCCGGCAGATATATCGTACTCATGCCGGGCAGCACCAATGTGGGCGTATCCCGCAAGATAGAAAAAGAGGATGAGCGGGATCGGCTTAAAAAAATGGTGGAAAAAATGAAAGTCCCCCAGGGATTCGGGCTGATTGTGCGCACAGCCGGACTTGACTGCACCAAAACCGATCTGGCAAAAGATCTGAGATACCTGCTGCGCCTGTGGATAAACATCAGCAAAAAAGGCATAGGCGAGGATGCTCCGGCCCTTCTTTACAAAGAACGGAATCTGGTGCTGCGTTCCATACGGGACTATTTTACGCCTGAAGTGGATGAAATTGTTATTGACGATGAGGCTGTTCACCACGAAGTAAGGGATTTTGTCAACATTATTTCGCCCAAACACACCCGCATTGTAAAACTCCACGAAAGTCCGGGACCTGTTTTTGCCCGTTTTGATCTGGAAGAGCAGATTGCCAGCATTTTTGAAAACCGGGTGGAACTGAAATCCGGAGGCTCTGTGGTCATTGATCAGACCGAAGCACTGGTTGCCATTGATGTCAACTCAGGAAAAGGAAGCCACAAAAAATCCGTGGAACAGACAGCATTTGCCACCAATCTGGAGGCTGCAGAAGAGATTGCCCGGCAACTGCGTCTCCGGGACCTGGGCGGTCTGATTGTGGTGGATTTCATTGACATGAGAGACATCAAACACAAACTGGAAGTGGAAAAAGCCCTGAAAACGCATATGAAGGCAGACAAGGCCAGGACAAAGATCGGCAGAATATCGAAATTCGGGCTGCTGGAACTGTCCCGGCAGCGCATACGGCCTTCCATAGAATACGGGTCCTATCTTACCTGCCCGCACTGCCGGGGCAAGGGACTGCTGCCTTCAGCGGAAACACAGGCTTTGGGATTTCTCCGCAAACTCCAGATGGAAACCCTCAAGGAGGGGATCACTACAGTGGTGGGGGTTGTGCCTTCGGATGTGGCTGATTATCTGCTGAACAAAAAACGCAAGGAAATCCTGGATTTGGAAATGCGCCGGGAAATCAGCATCCGTATTGAGGGGGATCCGTCCATGCTGACAAGGGAAAGCCGGATTACCAGCAGACAGTAGTGCTTTGTCAACTTTGATTTTATGATCTGAAGTGTACAGAAAAACCGGATTTTTTGGAAAAATCCGGTTTTTGCAGAGCACAGATTCAAGGCTGACATAGTATAGTGTTTAAGAAAATGTTTGTCCAAAAAACCCTAATGGTTTTGAAAACCTTTAGGGTTTCAGGATGACAATGTTTTTCTTAAAAGCTATAGTAGCAGTTCCTTACATTGCCTGAAACACCCCGGATTTGATTCTTTTGGAAAAGTCTGCTACAAGCCAGACAGCAGCGGTTACTGACAGTCTGCCCCGGTCGTCTGAGAAAGGAGGAAATATGCAAAGGAAAAATGACAGATCGGTAATTGTGATCCGCAGTATTATGATTGGATCTGCCGTACTTATTATTTTTCTGGCCGGATACTGGTTTCTGCCCCGGTTCAGAACCCCTCCTTTGCCTCCGGCTCAGCCGGTTCCAGCGTATCTGCCACCATCTCCTGTGCAGACTTCTCCGCCCCCTGAACCGGATTCCCCATCCGATGATCCGGAAAATATTCTGCATTACACTGAAGACAAAGGGGAATTTCAGGATCTGATGAACAGAAGAAAATCTGAGTACGGAATGGACAAAGGCCTGGATATGATCGCCAGAGAGGATGAAACCCTGCGTATTGGTGAAAACACTGTTCCCATGAAGGAAATTCTGAACAAAATCCGTTTGCAGAAAAACGGTATCTCAGAAGAGGATATAGGCCCGTATACCGGTGAACGGACAAAGGCGGATCGGCTGGAAAAACTGCATACCGGACTGAAAAATGCTGAAAAACGCTTCCGGGAACTGGAAATGAAACTCAGCCAGTTACCGGATGCTGAAACAGAAAACAGCCTTGGGGAAAAGCTCCGTGAATATGGGGAACTGGACAGTCTGCTCAGTGACTGGCAGGCATACATGCGGATACTGAAGGAAATGGAAAGTTACCGCAGCATCCCTGAATCACAGGATGTCAGGCAGGAGATCCGCAATGGGCTCAAAGAACTGACCCGCAGAAAAACAGACATGGAAAGGGAACTGGGCAGACTGTCCGGATTGGGCATTTCCCCGGACATCACGGAACAGGAGCAAAAACAGATTTATGCTGCTTTGGAAAAATCCCTGGCCCGTTTCCGGGAACTGGACTCCATGCTCAAATCGCCCAAAGGCAAATCCTCTGCCGAAGTCCGGGAAATGGCAAAGGAACGGGCAGGTCTCAGGAATCTGATCTCAGGTTATGACACTTATAGGGAAACTGTCCGGAAAATGGAGGAATATGAAAAATTTCTGAGCATGGGTGAAGATGAGGTCAGAGAATCTCTCCGGCAGAAACTTCTTTCTTTGCGCATACGAAGAGATGATCTGGAAGATTCCCTGATGCACCGGCTGTTTCCTGATGAAACTCCTGAGATATACGGCATCTATGTGGTACGTCCCGGTGACAATATATGGAATATCCATTTCGGATTTCTGAAAGAATATTTTCAGGGCAGGGGAATCAGTCTGTCTTCCTCAGCAGATGAACCCATGTCTCCGGGACGCAGTTCCGGGGTGGGAAGAATTCTCAAATTTTCCGAAAAAATGGTCTATATCTATAATCTGCGGGAACGGAAACTGGAGCCGGATCTCCATATTATCCAGCCTATGAGCAGGATTGCCGTATTCAATATGGGACAGGTGCTGGATCTGTTCAGCCAGATTGATCACAGCAATATCCGGGAGGTGCGTTTTGACGGGGAAACCCTTTGGATACCGGCATCACAGGACTCCGGCAGATAATGATCGGCAAGCTCCGGGGAAAAGAAAATATTTGACGAACCGCGGCATATACAGTATATGAACGCGTTTTGTTTCGCAGTCAGGAAGATAAATTAAGATAAGGAGGTTTTGTTTTGGTAGATATCGCTTATGCAATGGGTGCACCCGGAGGATCGGCTCCGGGAGGAGCAGCCGGAGGTTTTGCCTCTCTGGTTCCGCTGATTCTGATGTTTGTCATTTTTTATTTTCTGCTTATCCGTCCACAGCAGAAAAAGGCCAAAGAGCACCGGGAAATGGTGAACAGTCTGAAAAAAGGGGATCGCATCATGACCAGCGGCGGCATTCTGGGGCAGATTGTGACTTTGGATGAGGAAACTGTTTCCCTGGAAATAGCAGACAAAGTCAGGATTAAGGTTGGCCGCGGGTATGTGGCATCCCTGATGAATCAGAAACCGGGTCTGGAACAGAAGGACAAACTGAAAACCAAAGAGTAAATCTGCGGGGTCAGGGTACAGACAGCAGGGTTCTGACAGTACAGGTTTTGAAAACCTGCCGCAGACTGTATGCAGGTCTGTCCCTGCCCCCTGATGAAGAAAGGGATATGGCATTGAAAAATTTTTCATTACGGGTGGGTATTGTTGCGGTGCTGATAATTGCGGCCCTCATCTATATTCTTCCCACATTCTCACCGGGAATATGGCCTCACAAAAAAATCAACCTGGGTCTTGATTTGCAGGGTGGAATGCATCTGGTGCTGGAGGTGGATACGGAAAAGGCCGTGGAAAGCACTCTGGAGCGGATTGTGCAGGAAATGCGGGATATGCTGAAAACAGACCGCATCACTTATACAGGGCTGGATCTTCTTTCCGGCCGGCAGATATCTGTGAAACTGCAGGCAGACAAATCCGGGGATTTTGACAAAATTCTGGACAGAGAGTTTCCGAATCTGCGGATGGTCTCCCGTTCTGAAACAGACGGAGTGATGAATCTCCTTATGGATCTGCCGGATGAGGAAATTGAGAATATCAAAAAAATGGCCTCAGCACAGGCTTTGGAAACCATCCGCAACCGGATTGACCAGTTTGGTGTGAGTGAACCTGACATCCGCACCCAGGGCGAAAACCGGATTCTGATCCAACTGCCGGGCATCAAAGACACCCAGCGGGCCAAGGAACTTATCGGACGCACTGCGCTGCTGGAGTTCAAACTGCTGGATGAAAGCGCGGATCCCACCCGTGCCGCACAGGACGGGATTCCTCCCGGATCCGAACTCCTGTATCAGGTGGAAACAGATCCCCGGACCCGCCGGGAAATCAAAACGCCTTTTCTGGTGCAGAAGCGCACAGTACTGACCGGGGCATATCTCACGGATGCACGGGTTCAGATTGATTCCCAGTACAATGAACCCCATGTTTCCATTGTGTTTGACAAAAAAGGAGCCAGGCTTTTTGAAAAAATCACCGAGGAGAATGTCAAAAAACGACTGGCCATTGTGCTGGACAAAAAAGTCTATTCCGCACCTGTGATTCAGGAGAAAATCGCAGGCGGTGAGGCCAGAATTACCGGCAGTTTTACTATGGAAGAGGCCAGTGACCTTGCCATTGTGCTGCGGGCCGGTTCCCTGCCTGCACCTGTGAAAGTTCTGGAAGAGCGAACAGTTGGGCCGTCTTTGGGAAGCGACTCCATACGCAAAGGGCTTTTCTCCATGATTGTGGGCGGTGTGCTGGTGGTTATTTTCATGGTACTGTATTACAGCACAGCCGGTCTTATTGCGGATATCGCGCTTATACTCAATATTCTTCTCATAGCCGCAGGACTGGCCGCCTTTCAGGCCACCCTCACCATGCCGGGTATTGCGGGCATTATTCTCACCATTGGTATGGCTGTGGATGCGAATGTGCTTGTTTTTGAACGTATCCGGGAAGAAATGAAAACAGGCAAGACCATGCATTCGGCTGTCAGCGCGGGATATGACCGGGCTGCGCTGACCATTCTTGATGCAAATGTCACCACCCTGATTGCGGCCCTGGTTCTGTTTCAGTTTGGCACAGGCCCTGTCAAAGGCTTTGCGGTCACCCTCAGCCTGGGCGTGATTTCCAGCGTGTTCACGGCCCTGTTTGTGACACGGATTATTTTTGATCATTTACTGCTCAATATGCGCATAAAGAAACTGAGTATAGGGGAAAGGAACTGAATTCATGGAATTTGTCAGACCGGATATCAATATCAATTTTATCGGCAGACGCAAAATAGCGTATATTTTTTCAGGCCTGCTGATTTTCTTCAGCATTGTGCTGCTCATGTTCCGCGGAGGCCCCCGTTACGGCATTGATTTTGCGGGCGGAACCGTTATCCAGCTCCGCTTTGCCGATAGCGCAGGCATTGACGCAATCAAAAAGGGACTCTCCGAAGTTGGAATCAGCAATGCCTCGGTGCAGTCTTTCGGGGCTGCGGAAGATCATGAATACCTGGTGCGCACGGACATATCTGAAAACACAGGCGAGGGTTTTGCCGAAAAACTCAGGAACGCGCTGCGCAAATCCACCGGAATAAAGCCCTTTTTCAAAATAAACGATGAGATTATCAAGGAAATGGGGGATGGCGGCATACCGGAAAACATCATTGGAAAAATTACCGGACTGAAAGCTGAAAAGGACATTCCGGGAGATGAATTCGGAAAATCCCTGATTTCTGTTCTGGGAGAAACTGAGGCTGCGCAGTATCAGCCAGTGATTGCAAAATATGCACAGAGTGATGTGGAAATCTGGCGGATTGAGATGGTCGGCCCCCAGGTGGGAAAGGATCTGCGTGAAAAGGCTTTGTTTGCCATATTTTACACCCTTCTCATGATAGCCATCTATATTTCCGGACGCTTTGAACTCAAATGGATGATCAGCGGAGTGGTCGCGGCTGCTCTGATCGGAACTGTCTGGCTGTTTTCCCTGCTCCATATCAGCATCCCATTTCTGATTCTGATGGCTCTGATCATCACCCTGGTGCTGTTCTGGTTTCTGGAACTCAGGTACGCTATGGGCGCGGTTGTGTCCCTGGTACATGATGTCATCATAACCGTTGGCGCATTCGCCCTTTTTGACAAGGAGTTTTCCCTGTCCATTATTGCTGCCCTGCTGACCATCATCGGTTATTCCCTCAATGACACCATAATTGTTTTTGACCGGATACGGGAAAACCTGAGAAAATTCACCAAAGATCCTATGGAAACCGTCATCAACCGGAGTGTGAATGAAACCCTCAGCCGTACCATTCTGACCTCCGGAACCACCCTGATCGTGGTGACGGCCCTGTTTGTTCTGGGTGGCGGCATTATACATGATTTTGCCTTTGCCCTGCTCATAGGCATTGGTGTCGGAACCTATTCTTCCGTTTATGTGGCCAGCCCCATTCTCCTGGCCTGGCAGAAATTCGGAAAGAAAAGGTAAGGCCGGTGGAGGAATCTGTCCGGAAAGAAGCCACCGGGGAATCCCCCGGAGAATACAGGGACAGGCTCCTGCCCTGGTTTGTCCTGCGAAGTGTGCCTGGCATCGGCAACCACCTGTTCAAACGCCTGCTGAACCGTTTTCAGTCCCCTGGGGCTGTTCTGAATGCAGATCCTGGGGAACTGACTGAAACAGAAGGGATTTCGGATCGTCTGGCTTCGCTCATCAAAGCCCACCGTCCCACGGATGCTGTGCTCCGGGAAATGGAAAACATCATCCGCAAACAGTACCGGATTATCACCATGAAAGACCCGGATTATCCGGGTCTTCTGCTCCAGATTCCAGATCCTCCGCCTTTTCTTTATGTATCGGGACATCCGGGAAACTGCACGGCCTGCATTGCAGTGGTCGGAACCCGGAACCCCACCCGCTACGGCATATTTGTCACCCGGCAACTGTGCAGAGACCTGGCAGCAATGAATATCACAGTTGTCAGCGGCATGGCCCGGGGAATTGACACAGCAGCGCATACCGGAACACTGGACGCGGGCGGAAAAACCATTGCTGTTCTGGGCTCAGGATTTGAACGGATCTATCCGGCAGAGAATATGGAACTGTTTCACAGGATAAGCGCATCCGGCGCAGTGATGACCGAATTTCCCCTTTTTGCCGGCCCTGAACCCCACCACTTTCCCGTGCGCAACCGGATTATCAGCGGTATCTCCCTGGGAACAGTGGTAGTGGAGGCATCGCGCAGAAGCGGTTCCCTGATCACAGCCCGGCTGGCTGCGGAACAGGATCGGGAAGTGTTTGCTGTTCCGGGTAATATCAATTCATTTCAAAGTGCAGGTCCCCACGGACTGATAAGGCAGGGGGCCAAACTTGTGGAAAACGCGCGTGATATTGCCGATGAACTGTCCCATGTCCTCCGCTTTCATATGACACAGGATCATATCCGTCAGGAGGATATGCTGGAAAAACTGCCTCCCCTTACGGCTGAAGAGGAGAAAGTGTTTAAGGCTTTGGGTCCCTATCCTGTCCATATTGACGAACTGGTTCGCAGACTTTACATGGAACCCGGGCCTGTCTCTGCCCTTCTTCTTCAACTGGAACTCAAGGGAGTTGTGGCTCAGTCTCCGGGCAAGATGTTTTCCATAGAAGTGGAAAAAATGGTGAAAAACAGATCTGCCGACAGTCCGGATCTGTTCCGCTGAAAAAAAACAGAACCCCTTTGTTTTTCCTCTGCAACTGTGCAAAATTTCACGAAGTTTCCTTTGCGTATCTTCGTATGTCAGTGGCATTTATAATTTGCCGCAAAGACTTAAAATTTCACAAAAAATTTGTGCATTTTCAAGTCTTTTTGGCAATATTTTTTTGTTGCAGTATTCCGGGTATATGTTTATACCAATTCTCCATTAGTTTTATACCAAATTGCTTTCAAAGTTCGGGGAATGCCTCTTTTTTGCCACGAAAAACACGAAACAGCACGAAACAGCAGCATTTGGCATGCTCATGTTTTGAAAGCGGATTGGTATTATACAATGCGGAATGCAAATCCGGCGGAGTGCAAAAATTAAGCGGAGCGGTTTTTTGCACACACACCCGGAACATCGGAAAAACTGACGGTATTGTATAAAATCAATGGATAATTGGTATTATACCGGTTCACCATTGATTCTGTACAACAGAATCATATTTTTATATCAATTCGCTTTCAAAACATGAGCATGCCAAATGCTGTTTTTTCGTGTTTTTCGTGTTTTTCGTGGCAAAAAAAGAGGCATTCCCCGAACTTTGAAAGCAATTTGGTATTATGTCTGATTACAATGTATTTTTCAAAAGCACATTTTCAACTGTGATTTGGTATTATTTCCAACTCCTTCAGTTTTTCATATTCGCCTTTACCCGAATTTCAGTTTTCAAATTTCAAATGCAAATATAAAGGATTTTTACTGTGAGCAAAGCACTTGTTGTTGTTGAATCACCCACAAAGGTGAAAACTGTCAGAAAATATCTGGGAAATGATTATCAGGTTGCGGCCACGGTCGGCCATATCAAAGATCTGCCATCCAAAGAACTTGGCATTGAAATTGAAAACAATTTCAATCCTGTATACAAAAATATCCCCGGAAAGCAGAAAGTCATTTCTGATCTGAAAAAAATGGCCGGGGATGCCGAAGATATTTATCTGGCCCCTGACCCGGATAGGGAAGGGGAGGCCATAGCCTGGCACACAGCCGAAATACTGAAAAAAAAAGGCAGACGCTTTCACCGGGTACTGTTCCATGAACTTACCAAAAACGGCATACTGTCTGCAATGGCTGCGCCCCTGGAACTCAACGCGCATAAATATGAGGCACAAAAGGCCCGGAGAATTCTGGATCGGCTCGTGGGATACCAGATTTCCCCGCTGCTGTGGAAAAAGGTCAAAAACGGACTCAGCGCAGGCCGGGTACAGTCTGTGGCTGTGCGCATCATCTGCGAGCGGGAACGCTCAATTCAGGTATTTGAACCTGAGGAATCCTGGAGTGTCACCGCGCATCTGCGCACAGAGGATTCACAGGAAGCCTTTACGGCAAAATTGAACCGGAAAGAAGACAAAAAAATCAGCATTCCGGACGGAGCCACTGCTCAGTCCCTGCTTTCTGAACTTGCCGGACATACCCCGATTGTGGAAAAAGTGGTGAAAAAAACCGCAAAACGCAATCCGAATCCGCCTTTCACCACCAGCAAACTGCAGCAGGAGGCCATACGCAAACTGCGCTTTACAGCAAAAAAAACCATGAGTGTCGCGCAGGAACTCTATGAGGGCGTGGAACTGGAATCCGGAGAACCCGCAGGACTGATTACCTATATGCGAACTGATTCCACAAGAATTTCACAGGAAGCTGCGGAAGAGGCTCTGAAACATATATCCTCTCAGTTCGGCCCTGAATATGCTCCGGACAAACCCCGGTTTTTCACAAACAAAAAAAAGGTTCAGGACGCGCATGAGGCCATCCGGCCCGCGTCTGTTTTCAACACTCCGGAAAAAGTGCAGCCTTTTCTCAGTGCTGATCAGTTCAGTCTTTACACCCTTATCTGGAAACGCTTTGTGGCCTCCCAGATGCAGCCCGCGCTGATTGACAGCAATTCCGTGACCGTGAAAATCGGAAACTGTGAATTCACAGCCACCGGATCGTCCGTGCGGTTTCCCGGATTCATGGCCCTGTATATTTCCGCAGATGAGGAAGAGGGGAAAAAAGAAATTCTTCCCGAACTTTGCGAAGGCACTGCCCTGCATCCGGATCTGCTGGAGCCCAAACAGCATTTCACCCAGCCCCCGCCCCGTTTTTCCGAGGCTTCCCTGGTTCAGGAACTGGAAGAAAACGGAATCGGACGGCCCAGCACCTATGCTGCCATTCTTTCCACCATCCGGGACAAGGGTTATGTGGATCTGGTCAAGGGATATTTCCGGCCCAGTGAACTGGGATTTATTGTCAATGATCTGATAGTCCAGACCTTTCCGGATATTTTCAGTGTCACCTTCACAGCCAGTATGGAGGATGAACTGGATCGGGTGGAGGCAGCAGAAATGGAGGCCACAGATATTCTCAGACATTTTTATCCCCCCTTTCATGAAAAACTGGAAAAGGCCGCAGATGAGATGCTGAGCGTAAAGGGCGTGGGACTGTCTACGGAACTGAAATGTCCCCAATGCGGCAAAGAACTCCGGATCAAGGTGGGAAAAAACGGGCATTTTCTGGCCTGCACCGGCTACCCGGAATGCAGTTTCAGCCGGGATTATGTCCGTGATGAAAAAGGAAAACTGCAAATCATTGAAACCGAAAGCAGTGAGGCATTTGACAAAACCTGTGAACTGTGCGGAAAACCCATGGTGATGAAGCGGGGAAAATACGGCACATTTCTGGCCTGCTCCGGTTATCCGGAATGCAAAAACACCCAGTCGGCCAGCATAACAGAAGGTGGGCAGTCCACAGGTGTACCCTGTCCTGAACCGGGCTGCACCGGTGAACTCACTGAACGGAGATCCAAACGCGGCAAGATTTTTTACGGATGCACCCGCTTTCCGGACTGCAAATTTGCGATCTGGGACAAACCTGTGAATAAGAAATGCCCCCAGTGCGGCGCTGCGTTTGTGGTTGAAAAGACCAGCAAGAAGGAAGGCACTTTTCTGGCCTGCCTGAATAAGGAATGCGGATACAGGGAAAAACCGGAGGAAAGTGAAAAGGAACAGTCTTAATCAGTTTTCAGCATGAGGAAAAATCATGTCAAAACAGGCCATTCACGAATATTACAGCAGACTGGATCAGTATAAACGATTCGGCGGAACACGGAATGAGAGTTCCATCCGCCGTGCCTTTGCCAATCTTCTGGAGGAGTACTGTCAGCCGAAAAATCTGGTTCCGGTGGATGAAATCGCACTGAAGACATCCCAGAAACGGCCTGACGGAACCGTAAAGGATGCGCTGCAGCTTGACTGGGGGCACTGGGAAAGCAAGGATTTGGCGGATGATCTGAACGGGGAAATCCGGAAAAAACTGGAACTGGGATACCCGAAATTCAACATCATTTTTGAAAACTCCGAAGAAATTGTGCTGATTCAGCAGGGCAGAGAAATCATGCGGTGCGGCATGAAGGATGCGGATACCCTGCACGCTGTGCTGACCGCGTTTGTCAGTTATCAGTGTCCTGAAATAAAGGAGTTTCATCTTGCTGTTGAAAAATTCAGGGCCGATATTCCCGGCATTGCAGAGGCCCTGCGCGCCATGATTGCCAAAGAGGAGAAAACAAACCGGGAGTTCAGGCAGGCAAATGCCGATTTCCGGAAACTGTGCAGAAAAAGCATACATCCTGAGATTTCAGCCTTTGACATACAGGAGATGCTGATACAGCATATTCTCACAGCCGAGATATTTGACACGGTTTTCGGGGACAGCCATTTCCACCGTGAGAACAATATTGCAAAAAAGCTGGAAACCGTTGTGAACACTTTTTTCACAGGAACCCTGCGCAGGAACACACTGTCCGGAATTGACAGTTACTACAGAGCGATAAAGGCAGAGGCCGCCCGGATTGGCAATCATCACGAAAAGCAGAAATTTCTGAAAGTGATTTATGAAAATTTCTACAAAGCCTACAATCCCAAAGGAGCGGATCGGCTGGGCATTGTCTACACACCCAATGAGATTGTGAAATTCATGGTTGAGGGAACAGACTGGCTGCTGGAAAAACATTTCGGGAGATCACTGGCCGACAGGGATGTGGAAATCCTTGATCCCGCGACAGGAACCGGCACATTCATCACTGAAATCATTGAGCATATTCCTCAGCAGTATCTTGAACACAAATACAGAAACGAGATGCACGCCAATGAAATCGCCATTCTGCCCTATTATATTGCCTGCCTGAACATTGAGTACACTTATCAGCAGAAGATGGGAAGATATGAACCGTTTGAAAACATTGTGTTTGTGGACACGCTTGATAATTTGGGATTTGATCACGAATACAAAGGCAAACAGTGTACACTGAAAGGATTCGGGCTGAGTGCGGAAAATCTTGCACGCATAAAAAAACAGAATGAGCGGAAAATTTCCGTGATTATAGGAAATCCGCCCTACAATGCAAAACAGCAGATTTACAGTGATTTCAATCCGAACCGGAAATACAGAAGAGTGGATGATCGGATTAGGGAAACGTATATCAGACAGGGAACAGCACAGAATCAGACTGCTGTTTATGACATGTACACGCGCTTTTTCCGCTGGGCGGGCGACCGGATTGACGAAAACGGAATCATTGCCTTTGTCACAAACCGCAGTTACATTGACAGCCGCACCCTTGACGGATTCCGCAGAACTGCTGCGGAGGAGTTTGATGATATTTACATTGTTGACACACTCAGCGATGTGAGGAAAAATCCCTCCATTGCCGGGACAACACACAATGTTTTCGGAATCCAGACCGGGGTTGCAGTGGCTTTTCTTGTGAAAACAGCGGAAAACAGTAAAAAGAAAGCAGGAATCCATTACTTCAGTCTGACCGATGAAATGCGGAAGAATGAAAAACTGGAATGGTTCAGGGAAAACAGAATCAGCCGCATTCCGTTCCGCTCTGTCATTCCTGACAGAAAAAACAACTGGCTGCATATGCAGAACAATGATTTTGATGAGTTTGTCCCTCTGGCTGACAGGGAGGTCAAAGCAGGAAAAAGCAAAAAAGCCCTGTTTGAACTGTATTCAGGCGGTGTCAAATCCCAGAGGGATGACTGGGTTTATGATTTCTCAAAAGAGAATCTGATCAAAAAAATGAGATGTTTTGCGGATGTGTATCAGAAAACGGTTATAAACAAAAAATTCAGGGGCAGAAACACCATCAAATGGGATGCTGAACTCACAGCCTATCTGGAAAGGAAAATTGACAAAGAATTTTCAGAACAGCAGATTGTTCTGTGCCTGTACAGACCCTTTTCCAAAAAATATTTTTATTTTGACAGGCATTTCAACGGAAGAACATATCAGTGGTTCAGCATTTTCAGGCCAGGGGAAAAGACAAGGTGCATAGCATTCAATGTGGGTTCAAATGAAATCATCCATCTGGCAGCAGACACAATTATTCAGGGAGGTGCATTATTGACAGGGGGAGGAAGCACGCAGGCTGTTCCTGAATACTGCTTTGGCAAAGACGGCACGCGGATCAGCAATGTCACTGACTGGGGCATGAAACAGTTCACTGTCCATTATAAAAATGAAAACATCGGCAGGGAGGATATTTTTCATTATGCTTACGGAGTGCTGCACAATCCCGCATACAGGAAAAAATACGAAACAAACCTGAAACGGGAATTTCCCCGCATTCCCTTTTACAGGGATTTCCGCAAATGGGCGGACTGGGGAAAACAACTCGCTGATCTGCACATTGCCTATGAAAAAGCTGATCCGTATCCGCTGAAAATTAATGAAACAGCGCAGAAAGACAATCCCAAGGCAAAACTCCGGGCGGCTGAGGAAAAGGGGGAAATCATTCTGGATGAAAACACCGCCCTTTCCGGTGTGCCTGCCAAAGCCTGGGAATACAGGCTCGGCACCCGCTCCGCACTCCACTGGATTCTTGACCAGTACAGAGAAAAAACGCCGAAGGATAAAACCGTTGCGGAGAATTTTAATACATACAGATTTGCGGATTACAAAGATACTGTTGTTAATTTGCTGAAACGGGTCTGCACTGTTTCTGTGAGAACCGCTGACATTATGACCATGATGGAAAAAGAGGAACCGCATATCTGACAATGCAGATGACGGAATAAACAAATCAGGAATATAAGAAGCTGTTTTAAAAATAATCAGGGGTGAAAAAAAGCTGGAATTTTACCCGTTTTTTTGCCGGTATCATGCCTGATTTTGCCTGTTCAGACGGAAAATGTCTTTTTTTCACCCTGAATTACCGCCTGAAAAAGCAGGGCGAATATTTTTAAAACAGCTTCTAAAAGCATGTCAAAACAGGCCATTCACGAATATTATACCGTTGAAAATGTGCTTTTTAAAATAACAGTATATTGTAATCAGACAGAAAAATATGATTCTATTGTATAGAATCAATGGCGAATTGGTATGAGATCGGTTCCTGCAGATTCAGCATGTTATAAAAATGTCAACAGAACCTAATACCTTTCAAATTCATCATCGTGTCTGTCTTCTTTTTTTCTGTCATCACCTGTTTCTATACGGACTCCCCCTGTTTTATCCTCATGTCCGGTTTTGGGGGCAGGCAGCCCCGGCTGTCTGCTCTTTACTGCTTCCACAGCAGCAGTATCAGTATCACTGATTTTGAAAAATTCTGTGGCATTCCTGAGCTGCTCTGCCTGACCTGAAAGTTCCTCGGATGTTGACGCCATTTCCTCAGATGCGGCAACATTCTGCTGAATGATCTGATCCAACTGCTGAACAGCCTTGTTTATCTGCTCTGCGCCTGTATTCTGTTCATTGCTTGCTGCGCTGATTTCCTGAACCAGATCCGCTGTTTTCTGAATATCCGGCACAATTCCGGCCAGCATGTTTCCGGCTTTTTCCGCAATCTCCACGCTGGAGACAGACAGTTTGCTGATCTGTGCCGCTGCTTTCTGTGTCCGTTCAGACAGCTTGCGCACCTCGGACGCAACCACTGCAAAACCTCTGCCGTATTCCCCGGCCCGTGCAGCCTCAATTGCTGCATTCAAAGCCAGAAGATCGGTCTGGCGGGCTATATCCTCGATGATGGAAATCTTTTCTGCAATCTCTTTCATGGCATTCACAGTTTCTGCAACGGATTTTCCGCCTTCCTGTGCATCCTCTGAAGATTTCAGTGCTATTTTTTCGGTCTGGAGTGCATTGTCCGCATTCTGCCGGATATTGGCGGCCATCTGCTCTATTGATGAAGACACTTCCTCAGCCGAGGCTGCCTGCTCCGAAGCTCCCTGTGACATGCTTTGTGCCACAGAATTCAACTGCCTGCTCCCGGACAGTACATTTTCCGATGCACTTTTTACATCAGTGACAACTTTTCTGAGCTTTTCAGCCATGTTTTTCATTGCCGTAAGCAGCGTGCCAATTTCGTCTTTTCTGTTTACCTGTATTTCAACAGTCAGATCGCCCTGGGCCAGCCTGTCATTCACTGCCACTGCCTCACCAATGGGTTTTGTTATGCTTCTTGTCATAAAAACAGCTATTCCCAGACCTGCAATAAAGGCAGTAATCAGTCCGCTTATGACAATCTTCAGGGCGTATGAAAGAGAAACTGCTGTTTTTTCAGCTATTTTTTCGGTTTCATTCATTCCGTCCTCAGATATGGACTGCGCTGTTTCCCCAATTTTATCACCAACCTCCCTGCTCTGTACGTTAATTTCCTGCAAAGACAGCCAGTTGGCAAGAAGACTGTTCATGGCCTGTTTGTATATACCGGCTGCCTGACTGATATTATTGAGCTGGATAATATTTTCCTCCAGACTGGAACGGGACAAAAGTTCCCGGATGATTTTTTCAATTTCATCAAAGTTCTTTTGTGCATCCCGGATGATTTGCGGATCACGGAGTGCCTGGGACATGAAAGTGGCAAGACGTGTTTCATTGCCAGCTTCAATCACCTGGTTGACAAGCATGATTTTTTCCAGACGTTCGGAGAGTTTTTCAGGCTCGAATTCTGCAATGATTTCGGTTTCAAGGCTTTCATTCTGCTGTTTAAGAAACAAATGGCAGCTGTTCATGTATTTTGCGGCTGCTTCATCAAGTATGCTCCGGTTTTTTGCAATCTCCCCGTTTCTGTCCACTGTGTCAGTGATCAGTTTTTCATAATTTACAATCCGGGTTTTGATACTGCTTACGGATTCTCCCAGTTTGATCCGATCAGTGGAAGCGGCAGCAAGTTTTTCAATTTCTGCGATTTGCTCTTTGACTTTTTCCAGATGTGTTTTCCCATCTTCGAGAAACTGTTTTTCCTCGGTAAATCCGTAACCCCGCATATCATACATTGTTTTCAGCAGAAATCTTTCCAGACTGCCGGCTGTTTTCACTTCGGGAACATAAAGCTCATCCAGCATCACCGAATGATTTTCAACCATGTTCATATTCCATGCGGCCACTGCTCCCAGAATCAGCATGATCAGGATCAGAGAGCCGAATCCCAAACCCATTTTTATCCACAGTTTAAGATTTCTCATTGTATTTTTCCTTTGTTTGAAAGAGGTTGTAATGCCATTTCATCCCGTGACAAAAGTCTGTTTTCAGCAGAGGTGTTTGACAGCCACCGGAGGATTTCCCACAGAGGACACAGAGTTTTCACAGAGGTCACAGAGTTTTTTTTGTTCTCTGTGGGAAAATTTTATATCCCAACCCAACACACGGTCAGTCATAAAGGGAACCTCTGTCTATTTTTTCAGAACATTTTTACTGAGAATGAAATTATACTGGATTAAACGGAACACATCTCCCGGAACGATTTTGTCTTTGCTCTCTTTCCATCTGCTGTAACTGCCTGCGGTTTTTGCATTCAGAGCCTTGTTCCCGGTTCTGGCTTTGAGTTCCGCGCTGATAATGCCTGCCAGATCAAACACATCAGCAGGGGAAATGTCATCACAGTCATTGATTGTCTCAGGCACAATCGGATCATATCCTCCCCGGTTCATATAATATCCGGAAATATTTTTATAAACCTGCGTGAGAAGATGATAAACATTCCGGGGTTTTACTCCGCTTACCGGCTGTTTTGGGAACGAAAATTCATTATGTTTTATACCTGCCTCATCTGCAATTCCTTCCACCGCAGGCATGATCCCTGTAACAACAGTTTCATAAACCTGGGCCGGAGTGCCCCATTCTGTTTTCATATTCATTTTCCCTGCTGTTTCCGTATGATGCAGTGAAATCTGCCTCGTCATCTGAAACACATCATTGGGGGTTTTCGCGGTTTTATCTTCTGCGGATTCTGCAAATTTGTCCTTTGAAATCAGGTAGTCCTTTATCAGACTCAGGATTGCGTAAACATTGGCAGGTTTTGCCTGATTTATGTCAATGCTGTACGCCTCACTGAGTGCAAGGTTATTAAGAGCATTGGCATGAAGATCATTGAATTCCTCTGCAACAGACAGAGCCTTCATATAAACATTCCGGACTCTGAGATTGTTGCTGATCCGCTTTTTGTTCAGTTTGCCTGTAAGCTGATACATTTGGACAAGTGAATCATCAATGGATTTTGCCAGATAATAGACATCTGTGAATGTAATCTCTTCGGATGTCTGCCCGAATGAAACTGCCGGAAACAGAGCAGAAAACAGAAAGAACATGACCACAACTGCAAAGCATTTTTGCCTGTTTTTCATAAACGTCTCCTTTTTTGGTTTGGAAAGTAGCACAAGCTTCCAGCTTGTGCATAAACAAGTGGCACAAGCTGGAAGCTTGTGCTACTTTAAAATGCTTGTGCTACTTTAAGATGCACAGGCTGGAAGCTTGTACAGATTTGATTTTTCAATCCATAAAAATTATGGTTCAGACAGTTTGAACTTACTCATGCGTTATATACAGCGTAAATTATTCTGATACATTTTGCAAGTGAATTTTGTTCATAAGACTGTGAGATATGCAGAATTGGGAAAAACAGCAGAAATCAGGGGATAAGGGTTTGTAAAAAACAATAGTTCGGTAATTTTTTAAAAAATATTGTATATAGAAATAAAATCAGCTATATATCTTACCTTTCGATAGTTTTATGTTGAATTATTGATTTTTTGAATTGAAAAATTCATATCATACAGAGTTATCGGAATATTGAGCAATAAAAGTATTTGTTTTTGCAAAAAATTTAATTTTTCGATAACAATGCCTTTTATATATGTGCCGGTTTCAGTGATCAGCAGATGAATTCCGGTCATCCGTGACAGCAGGCGTTCGGCTGTCGGCCGGGAGGTTTTCATTTTCGGGTTTCCGGGAACAGGACCGGCAACGGTTTCATTCTGTTTTTCCAAAGACCGGCAACTGACATATTCAATGATTGTAAGCACCTGCAATGCGGTCATGAGAAGCGGCATAAGTCCTTTAATCCGGTCAGGCAGTCTTATGAAAAGGGGCAGAGCGGGAAGACATCCTTTTTTAAAACGGTGAAAACCTCTTTCAACCGGCCACCCGTTCCTGCAGTACTGCGTGCTCTCATTCAGTGAGAGTTTTTCGGACGGAGTGTTGGTAACATATATCCGCCACCCTGCCAAAGTCAGACATTCTTCAACAGCCGTGTCATTATGCTGAAAAGAAAGTGTGAATTCCCGTATTTCAGTCATTTCATAAGGTGTGCCGGCACCCGGACGCCCCTGCCGGTATATTTTTTCTTATGATGAACAGATTCGCTGACAGTCAGGGTTATCAGTTCTGCAACTTTGCAATCTTTCAGAATGCTTTCCGCTCTTTTCAGAAAGGTTTCGGCGGTTTCTTTTTTCTTCGGTTTCAGTCCGGTCAGTTCTGTTTCCGCCTTTGCCGGACGATCTTTTATTCCTTTTTTCTGACGTTCCGCATGGGCATCGCTGCGGATAATCATCCGTCTTTCCTGCCATTTATGCGGGATACCGTCCTCAGTGACCCCTTCTGCACGGGTTTCGGTGACAAATCCGGCACCGGCTTTGCGCTGACCCTCTTCTTCTTCTTCACCGGCCTTCGGAATGAGAATTATTTCCTGCGGTTTTTCAGACCGGTTCAGTACCGGTTCTTTCAGAATCAGCGGGTTATCGCCTGTCATCGGCATCGGAAACAGATAATGCCCTCCCTCACGGGCAGCCGTCGCACGGGTTTCCGCAGATGCGGCTCTGCAGCCGGCAATAAACAGGAAATCAGAACGTCCTGCGGTCTTCACCATGCACCGCCATGCCGGTACACAGCATCTGCCGTCTGCCTTTTCTCCGGATATCGTATCCGTCATCAGAGGAATCCCGACGGATCAACCGTTCCGGGTCCCTGTTTATACTGAAGGAGATCAGGTCGGTGATCCCTGCTGTGACCGAACCGCAGTATACCTTTGTTAACACATTTTTAAGATTGCTCTTTAACAATCTGTTAAATAAACATATAA
>CAZHPS010000045.1:0-22492 GCA_964534335.1 uncultured Desulfobacterales bacterium | reverse complement strand
GACATGAAAATGAACTGAGTGTCAATATTCTGGGACATATTTTCGAGCAGTCCATCACGGATCTGGAGGAACTGAAACAGGAGCAGCCTGCTGATAAAAAAACAGGAAAACGCAAACGGGAAGGAGTGTATTACACACCGGAATACATCACCCGTTATATTGTGAAGCAGGCTTTGGGCGGATGGCTGGCAGAAAGCAGAAAAGAACTGGGAGAGGACAGTCTGCCGGAACTCACGGATCAGATAAAAAAGAAAAACCCGAAAAACGGGAAAAGAAAAATTCCGTCCGGAAGTGTGCCGAAATTCACCCAAAAAATGCTTATGGAACTGGAAAATGCAACAGGCAGCAAAAAACTGACAAAACATCTTTCCTTTCTGAAAACCACCTTCAAGGATGAGGAGGAACTGCGCGAGGCTTTGGCTGTAATTCCTGAAGCGGAACAATATGCAGAAATGATTGTGGAAATGGCAATGCCAAAAGATCCTGATCTTGAAAAATGGTACCGGCTTGAAAAATACTGGAGAAGCTATCGGGAAGTGCTGAAAAATGTGAAGGTTCTTGATCCTGCCTGCGGTTCGGGCGCGTTTCTGATTCAGGCTTTTGATTATCTGCATGGGGAAGGAGAGAAGGTGAATCAGGCAATGGAAGATTTGGGGATTGGGAACGGGGAGGGAAACGGAAATATTTTTGATCTGGATAAACAGATTTTGGAAAATAATCTGCATGGTGTTGATATTAATGCAGAATCAGTTGAAATCACAAAACTTTCCCTGTGGCTGAAAACAGCGGACAGGCACAAAAAACTCAATAATCTGTTCAATAACATCAAATGCGGAAATTCACTCATTGATGATCCCAAAGTCGCTGGAAAAAAGGCATTCAAATGGGAAAAGGAATTTCCGGAAATTATGCAAAACGGTGGGTTTGATGTGGTCATCGGAAATCCGCCCTATATTTTTGCAAGGGAGAAAATAACAGATTCGCAAAAGGATTATTACAATTTTGCCTACTGTTCGGCACAGTATCAGGTGAACACTTATCTGCTGTTTATGGAAAAAACCGTGATGCTGCTCAAAACCGGAGGTCGTTACGGGCTGATTGTTCCCAATGCCTGGCTTATGGTCAGTTCTGCTGCAAATCTGAGAAAATTTATTCTGGAATCTTCCTGTATTGAATCCATTGCCAGTCTTTCAGGCCATTCCTTTGGGGAAGCGAATGTTGAAACCGTCATTCTTGCTGCAAGAAAATCGAAATACTGCAACAAAGAAGTGAAAATTTTTTTCAGCAGGGAAGGAGAATTCACCCTTTCCCATTCAAAGGATCAGTCGGATTTCAGCAAAAATCCGAATGCTGAATTCAATATTTTTTCTGACTATACAGAGGAAAAAATCATCAGAAAAATATGTTCAGGCTCTGAAATTCTGGATAATGCGGCAATCATAAAAGCAGGTTTGAAAGCCTATCAGAAAGGCAAAGGCAGACCAAAACAGACAAAAGAGATTGTTTTGACCCGACCTTTTGATTTTGCATACAAAAAAGATGAAAACACACATAAATACCTTGAAGGAAAAGATGTCTCAAGATATGCGATCAACTGGTCAGGATCATATCTGCAGTTTGGGGATTTTCTTGCTGAACCCAGAATGTTTCCCGGTGAAAAAATCATTCTCAGGGAAATAACAGCAAAATTTCCCCATTGTCTGACGGCAGTCTGCACAGAGGATTTGTATCTGTTTAATTTCAGCAATGTCGGGATATTGAAAAAAAAAGGTTCGCCATTTGATTTGAAATATATCCTTGTTCTGCTGAACAGCACACTTATGTCTTTTTATTTTATGCTCAATACGGCCAAATCCGCAAGAAAAATGTTTCCCAAAATTATTCTGAAGGATTTAAGGCAGTTTCCCATAAAAAAAATGGATGCAAAGGATCAGAAACCTTTCATTGAAAAAGCAGACTTCATGCTTGATTTGAACAGACAGGTTGCGGAACAGAAAAAAAATCTGTCTGAATACCTGAGCGTCAACCACAATATTGACAAATTCCCCCAGAAACTTCAGCATTCTGAAAATCTGGAATTTGCGGACTTCATCAAAGAAGTGAAAAAGAAAAAAGTGAACACAGAAGACAAAAGCCTTTATGAATCCATCAAAGATTTTCACAGCAGAATCAGGCAACTGAAATCAAAGATTGATGAAACTGACCGGGAAATTGATAAAATGGTGTATGATCTCTACGATCTGACAGAAGAGGAAAGAAAAACTGTGGAGCAGGCCTGCGCGTGACAATCTTTTAAATTTCAAAGGGAAAGGACAGGAAATGAATATTGCAAAATCATATATAACTGATGAGTCAGGAAAAATTAAAAGTGTCATTCTTGATTATCAGCTATATCAGAAGATTGAGGAACTTCTTCTTGATGAAGGACTGCTGAAGGCTATGGAAGAAGTACGGGATGAAGAAACAGTAGAATATGAGGAAGTAAGAGAATTAATAAGTCAGTTATGAAAATTACCCTCAAAAAGACATTTTTAAAGGATATTCAAAAAGTTGCCGAGCCGCAGAAAAGTCAGGTAAAATTTTTTCTTGAAGAACTGTATGTCAGCCCATCAATTTTGGAAAATTTTTATAACATTAAAAAATTAAAAGGCGAAAAAGGTAATTTTTTCAGAATCCGGTTCGGAGAATACAGGCTGGGATATGAAAAAAGAGATGATGAAATCATCATACACCGTATTCTTCACAGAAAAGAAATTTACCGGTATTTCCCATAAAACATAATATCGTCAAGTTTTTATGAACGAACTGGGAATTGTGCCGCCGCCTGTATATGCGTAAAAATCGGATAAATGTCAGCCTGAAAAGATCTGTTGCAGAACGGGCAGAAGTAATGTGATGAAATGGAGGAGATATGTATGATTGCAATTGAAGGTGTTTATACCGGTACGGAGGTCAGGCTGATGGAACCGATTCATGTTCGCCCGAATATCCGCGTTATTGTAACTTTTTTGGAAGACGAACCGCCTCGCATTGAGAATGTCTCTTCACGCCATGTTTCTGAGGCAACTCAGGAATTTTTGAAAAAATGCGGCGGTTGGGAAGATACCCGCAGCCCTGATGAGATTGTATCCGAAATTTACGCTGCACGGACTGTCTCTGTACGCGGTGAGGATATTTTTCAGGAGAAAAGTGGAAACCGCCATCCACACCTAGACAAGAAACTGACTTCGGCATTGCGGAAAAAGAAAAGAGATGAATATGAGGAGTTTTTAATTTACTTCTCAGATCAGTCAGAAAGATATTGTAAAATTGCAACTTCCGTCTGATCCCGCAAATCAGGAAGTTGAGATTGTACTTGCAGTTCATTTCAAACCTGAAACATTGACAACTGACATCCGGAGGACAGGAAATGGATTATATCAAAATCCGGTTTGGAAACAATCTGGATAAACTCAGTACAGATTTTGGAAGCAATTTTGAGGAAATGTTCCGATCCATCGGCCCGCGCTTTACCTGCACGGAATGCTCCTGGGCACCGCCGATGGATATTTATGAAACCCATGATGAAATCATGATTCTGGCGGAAATTGCAGGCGTCAACCGGGATGATCTGGATATTGAAATCAATTCCAAAGCTGTTAAAATCGCTGGAAAGAGGATGGATATGCCCCGGCTGGAAAACGCAACCTTCCGTCTTGCGGAAATACAATGCGGAAAATTTGAACGGGTGCTTTTTCTTCCCAGTCTTATCAATACGGAAAAAGTCAGCGCGTCCTATCTGGATGGACTGCTGCAAATCCGGCTGGTCAAACTGCCGATGGACAAAACCCACAAAGTCACTGTTTCGGACGGATAAAGGGAAAACCATTATCTGAAAATCTGTCCTGCAATATACAAGCAAAGATTTAACCATAAGTTTTTTTTGGAGGTACATATGTCACAACAGCAGGCGGCTGTAGCAGAAAATGCTGAAAAATTGCCACAAACACTGCCCATACTCCCTTTGTTCGATGCAGTTCTTTTTCCCAAAATGGTGCTTCCCCTGATGGTCATGCAGGGAGAATCCATTCAGCTCATTGATGAGGCCATGACCAAAGACCGGTATATCGGGCTTGTGGTGGCAAAAAAAGCCATCACCAAAGACAGCAATCCCGCAGAGGATCTGGAATCTGTGGGAACAAGTGCGCTGATTATGAAGATGGCAAAAACTGATGACAACAGGGCCCAGTTGCTGGTGCAGGGTGTCAGCCGTTTTAATGTAAAAGAATACGTGCCGGGCAAAGCCTATCTGCAGGCCGGTGTGGAACATATACATGAAGAGGAGATCAAAGACAGGGAGATAGAGGCCATGATGAGCAATCTCCTTGAACTGTTCACCAAAATCGTGACTCTGTCCCCCGCGCTTCCGCCTGAAATTGCGAATATGGCAAAATCCATCAAAGAAGCCGGGATTCTGGCAGATATGATCACTTCCACACTCAATTCCACCATTGAGGAAAAACAGAAGATTCTGCAAACCTTTGATATTCGCGCCCGGCTCAGGGAAGCCACCCGCATTGCCAATTACCAGTTGGAAATTCTGGAACTGGGCAACAAAATTCAGACCCAGGTCAAAGGCGACATGGACAAACGCCAGCGGGAATATTACCTGCGGGAGCAGTTAAAGGCCATTAAGGATGAACTTGGGGAAAAAGAGGAATCTGCTGTTGAAGTTGAAGATTACCGGAAAAAAATTGAAGCAAAAAATCTTCCGGAAGTCGCGAAAAAAGAGGCCACACGGGAACTGGATCGGCTGGCCCGGATGCACCCGTCATCATCTGAATACACAGTTTCATCAACCTATCTGGACTGGCTGACTGCGCTGCCCTGGCATGACAGCACTGAGGACAATCTGGATATTCCCAAAGCCAGGAAAATTCTTGATGAGGATCATTTTGGTCTGGAAAAACCCAAAAAACGGATTATTGAATATCTGGCTGTGCGCAAACTCAATCCGGAATCCAAAAGCCCCATTCTCTGTTTTGCCGGGCCTCCGGGAACAGGCAAAACCTCTCTGGGACAGTCCATTGCCCGTGCCATTGGCCGGAAATTCATCCGCATTTCCCTCGGAGGCGTGCGGGATGAGGCTGAAATCCGGGGACATCGCCGCACCTATGTGGGCGCGCTCCCTGGCCGTGTGATTCAGGGCATCCGCAGGGCAGAGTCCAACAATCCCATTTTTATGCTCGATGAAATTGACAAAGTGGGAAGTGATTTCCGGGGCGATCCCTCGTCCGCTCTTCTGGAGGTTCTTGATCCGGAACAGAACTCCACTTTTTCTGATCATTATCTGGACGTTCCCTTTGATCTGTCCAATGTCATGTTCATCACCACTGCCAATATCCTTGATCCCATTCCGCCTGCGCTGAAAGACAGGATGGAAGTGATTGAAATGCTGGGATATACAATGGATGAAAAACTCAGCATTGCCAACCGTTATCTCATTCCCCGGCAGAGAAAGTCGAACGGTCTCAAAAACGGGCAGATCACTTTTACCAACGGAGCCATCCGTCAGCTCATCAACGGTTACACCCGTGAGGCAGGTCTGCGGAATCTGGAGCGGGAAATCGCGTCCATCTGCCGGGGCGTGGCTGCCAAAATTGCTTCAGAGGAAACCGAATCCGTAGCCATTACAGTGGGCAATATTGCCAAATACCTGGGGCCGGTGAAATTCATGCCTGAAGCAAAGATCAGAACCTCTGTGCCGGGTGTGGTCACAGGGCTGGCCTGGACACAGGCGGGCGGGGAGATTCTTTTCATTGAAGCCACTGCCATGAAAGGGAAAAAAGGACTGATTCTGACCGGTCAGCTCGGAGATGTGATGAAGGAATCTGCCACTGCTGCATTGAGTTTTGTCCGTGCCAATGCAAAAAAATTCAAAATCAGTGAAGACTGGTTTGAAAACCACGATATTCATATACATGTCCCGGCAGGCGCAATCCCCAAAGACGGGCCGTCCGCAGGTGTGACCATGCTCACTGCTCTGGCCTCGCTGATCACCAACCGTTCCATTCACAAAGATCTGGCCATGACCGGAGAAATTACTCTGCGGGGGCTGGTGCTTCCTGTGGGCGGAGTCAAGGAAAAGGTGCTGGCCGCGCACAGGGCAGGCATAAAAACCGTGATTCTGCCCAAATGGAATCAGAAAGATCTGGAGGATATTCCCAAAAAAGTGCAAAAGGACATTATATTTCATTTTGCGGATAAAATGATGGATGTGCTTGATATTGCACTGGTAAAATAACACCGTCCGAAAAATTCCGGGGGGTTTTGAAAATCCCGGAATTTCCGGATGACAATTTTTTTCTTAAAAACTGTATAAACAGGAGAGGAGCAGATGAAAAAGAAAAACAGGAGGATATTCCCTTACAGTGTGTGGATCGGGCTGAGCCTTGTGCTTCCCTTTTTTTTCGGATGTGCTGCCGCAGTTCAGCCCATTTCGGTTTCTCCCAAACACAAACAGCGGGTGGTGAAAAAAAGATCCCTTCCGGTCCCGTCATCAGGCCCTGCTGATTATTATTCCGCAACCTGCCGGCCATATAAGGTGGGGGATAACTGGTACAAACCCCTGGCCCATGCCAAAGATTTCCGTCAGAGGGGCATAGCTTCCTGGTACGGGGAGGATTTTCACGGCAAACGCACTTCAAACGGAGAAATCTATGATATGCACGGTATTTCCGCTGCGCATAAAATACTGCCCATGCATACTCTGGTACGGGTGCGCAATCTGGCAAACGGCAAATCCCTTGTGGTGAGAATTAATGACCGGGGACCTTTTGTGGCAGGCAGAATCATTGATCTTTCCATTGGTGCAGCCAAAAAACTGGGAGTATACGGCCCCGGAACCTCCGAAGTGGAGATAGAGGCTCTGGGCATAGCCCGGCCAGGGGCATCAGACAATCCCATGCAGGCCATGTATATCCCTGTGGATTATGACAAAGGAACCTATGCCATACAGGTGGCCGCGTTCGGTGACCGGGGAAATGCAGAAAAATTCGCGCAGGAACTGGGGCAGACCTATGAAAATGCCCAGATTAAACCGGCATATATTCCTGAAATTAAGCAAAAGCTTTACCGGGTTCTGGTGGGAAAATGCAATTCCCTTGAACAGGCTGAAATGTATCAGAATACTCTGAAATCCAAAGGGTTCCGGAATATTTTCATCATTGCGGACTGATGGACATGGGTTTGGCATAAGGATCAGTGAAACAAATCTGTCTGTGTTTATTCCCATGACTGCAAAGATGTGCGGAAATTTTTATGCAACTGCCTGAAAATTTTCCTTAATTTCCCTTTGCAAAATGGGGAAACCTGTTGCTTATGCCAAAATCTCATTTACATTAAGGACAGGGAGTGCCAAACTGAAAGAAAGTTCGGCACTCCGGGTGAACCCATTCCCTGCCTGATTGCGGAGGAATTTGGAAATTCTTCCGGGAATCTGAAATTGGAGGCAGAACATCTGAAGCAAATACATTGCCGAACTGGCCGCTCTGATTGGTGAGGATGTTCGGCAAAAGCATCACTTCGGTCATATTTAAAAATGTCATATCAATTTCAGATCGGGCTGAGGAATGAAACAGCAGGAGAACAGAATGATTCCAAAAGATCTTATTTACCGGATATATGGCGATTCACTTGCTGTCATCATGAATGTCAAAACAAAACGGATTGTTTTGCTAAAAAAAGAGCCTTTGCATTTTTGGAAGAGCATCCTGAATGCAAATAAAACTGATTCTTCAGAAAGAACAAATCCTGCCTTCGAACACTTAGTCAGACTTGGCGTGGCTGATAATTTTTCTCATCATACATTGTCTGTTCCTTCAGAAAAACATCTGCTTCAAAATGTTCAGGAAGCAGATTTTTGCGTGTTTAACCTGTGGGCATTCAGAAATCACATTCCCATAAGCGGTCATTTTGAACTTACTGCACGATGCAATTTGAGATGCCGCCATTGTTACTGTGTTTTCAGCAAAAAAAAGGATTCGTTATCTGCTGAAAAGATTTTTGGAATATTGGATAATCTGAAAGAAAGCGGAACATTTGGGCTTGTTCTTACAGGAGGAGAAATCTTTTGCAGAGAGGACATTTTTGATATTCTGAAATATCTGTCCGAAGAAAAATTTGTTGTAAGAATCAATTCAAACGGAACTATGATCAATGAATCTGCTGTGAAAAAAATGGAGGGGCTTTCAAATATTTACAGAATCCACATAAGCCTTTACAGTTCAGAACCTGATGTTCACGACTGGATAACCAATACACCGGGTTCCTACCATAAGACACTTAATGCCTTACATTTATTGAAAGAAGCCGGTTTTGACCTGAGAATCAACTGCTCTGTCATGAAGTCAAATTTTGACACCTTTAAAAGAGTGAAATATGAAATCGGCGACAGAATGGGAATACCTGTTCGTTTCGATTCAGAGATATTTCCAAAAGATGACGGCGGGTCTGAAAATTTGAAGGAGCGTCTTGCTGATGAACAGCTTTGTGATTTTCTGCGAAATAAATCAAATGATGAAAAAGAGCGTGAACCGCAGAGAAAACCAAAACTGTGCAAAGCAGGATTTTCGTTTTTCTCAATTTGTGAAGACGGAAAACTGTTTCCCTGCATGAAAATGAAACGGTTATACAGCAATCCGCTTGGCAATCTTTCATCAGATTCTTTCAGCAGTATCTGGAAATATTCCGAATCAGTCAAAAAAATTCGGGAATCTGTTGACAAAAAATTGGAAGAGTGCGATATTTGTGACTTAATGATATAATATATCAATATTTTTTACGGTACATGAGGAATTAAGGAGGATAAGATGAATGTTAAGATAGATATCAGGTACAGTATTGAAGATGCCATGAAGGAACTTGTTGAAGACGGAAACGCTCAACTATCAAATGACATTATCGTATTAAAGGCGGAAGACAGATTTTTTGTTGGCGGGGGATGTAAGCTATGCAGTATGAGGATGGATTTTCTCATAAGCTCGTCACCAAACATATCTGTGTGTATTAACAGTCCGATTATCTGAAAAAATCTGAAGAGATATGTCCGGCATACGGAAGAGCGGTGAAAAAACATTTACCAATCCGGAAAAAATGCTGCTGCCATATTCCCTCACTGCCAAATTTCTGACATTCCGTTATTGCTGTGGACGGAGGGGTTAAACGCCCTCCACTGAATTTCTTTCGTCTGCCAGTGTTACGGTGCAAATTCCACAATTCGCGGATGCAGCACTTTTCCCTGAATTTCAAGCATGGCAGCGGAAATGGGATAATCAAACCGTCTCGGCCCCGCGCTGCCCGGATTGAGGAAGAGAACACCGTCTTTGCTTTCGATTTTCGGCTGATGGGTATGACCGCTGATCACAGCGTGAAAACCTGCGGTTTTCGGGTCCAGCTCAAGGAGCCAGAGATCATGGAGCACATAAATCTGCACCTCACCAATCTGCACTATCTCTGTGGGCTTTAAATAGGCTGCCCAGCGTCCGTCTGTGTTTCCCTGTACCGCGATGACCGGTGCGATTTTTTCCAGTTCCCTCAGCACTTCCTTTGTTCCCACATCCCCGGCATGGATAATCAGGTCAACGCCTTTGAAGGTTTCATATATCCCGGATCGCAGCATACCGTGCGTGTCGGATATTACTCCGGCTGTGTATTTTTCTTTTTTCTTTGATTCTGACATATTGTATTCCTTAATCTGTGTGTATGATTTTTTATATTCTCATGAAACGGGCTGTAAATCAAAAAAAATGTGACCATACTGTGAAAAAAATATATTGACACTTCCTGTTTTTTTCGTTACCCTGACTCTTTTATGTGATTAACAAAATCGGTTTCAATATTCATCCATCTGTTTTTACAGAAAAATAAAGAATGAAAGCACATATCCTCGGCAGACTCGGAAACAGCGCGGAACCTCTATCCGGTGAGTTATTGAGCGCGGAACTTGGCATTTCACGGGTTTCGGTGTGGAAGCATATACAGAAACTGCAGGAACTGGGGTACGGTATTGTCTCCACCGGCAAAGGCTATCAACTGCACAGTTCACCTGATACCCCTTTTTCCTGGGAATTTCCGGAACGTGAGGAAAAGATTCACTATTACCCGGAAATCGGCTCCACAATGGAGATAGCCAGAGATCTGGCGCGAAAGGGCTGCCCGCATTTCACTGTGGTTATCGCTGGGCGTCAGACAAAGGGCCGGGGAAGACTGCAGCGGCAGTGGTTTTCCGATAAAGGCGGGCTGTATTTCACTGTGGTGCTCCGTCCGGAAATCCCTGCGGTTCTGGCTTCCCGTGTGAATTTTGCAGCCTCGCTCACCCTTGCCGGAACGCTCCGCAGGCTTTTTGGCATTGAGGCAGGCGTGAAATGGCCCAATGATATTCTGGTGAATGAAAAAAAACTCTGCGGAATGCTTTCGGAAATGGAAACCCGGTCAGATATGGTTTCTTTCGTGAGTATCGGCATGGGCATCAATGTAAACAATGATCCTGCTGTTTCCGAACCCAATGCCGTGTCTCTGAAAAATATTCTGGGGCATGAGGTATCCCAAAAAGAACTTCTGTCCGCATTTCTGAATGATTTTGAAAAGCGGATAGATGACGGGAATTATGAAAATGTGGTGGATGAATGGAAAAAATACACCATTACAATAGGCCGTCATGTCCGCGTTGTCACCACCAAAGAAGTGCTGGAAGGCCGTGCAGCGGATGTGGACAGAGACGGCTCCCTGATTCTGGAAAATGCAGACGGAACAAAGAAAACAGTGATTTACGGAGACTGTTTCCATCAGGAGTTTTAAACAGAAAAAATGCCAACAGTTAAAAATATTCCAGGCCCTTACCGTTTTTTCTTTTACAGATTTGACTGCAATGAACCAATGCATGTGCATGTTCAAAGAGACAAAGCTGTGTGCAAATTTTGGCTTGAACCTTTATCGTTGGTAAAAAACAACGGTTTCTCCTCAAAACAACTGAATCTGATTTTTAAAACCATCATAGAGAATCAAAGCAAAATCAGGGAGGCATGGTATGAACACTGCGGTCAGCGTTATTGAACCGAGATTGAAAAACATTCAGGTGACAGAAGAAGATATTGTTGCCTATCTTGCGGATGGGCGGACAATCACTGTTCCTCTGGTTTGGTCTTGGCGTCTTTTACAGGCAAGCCCCGAACAAAGGGCAAAATATGAGATCATTGGAGACGGCGAAGGAATACACTGGCCGGATATTGATGAAGACATCAGTGTGGAGGGAATGCTGTACGGTATTCCGGCACCAAGCCCACTGCATGTTCAGAATATCCATGTACAAAAACCGGAAAGAAACGGGATAGACAGAAGTTATCGGCTTTAACATAATGAGAAAAAAGAATCTGCTTGATGTTGTTGCATTGACAGAGGATATCCCTGAACTGAAACTGTACAGCGGACAGGTGGGAACCATTGTGGAAGAATATGAGCCCCAGGTGTTTGAAGTGGAATTCAGTGATATGCGCGGCCGGACATACGCACTGGAAACCCTGAACGCGAATCAGTTGCTGGTATTGCGTTATCAGCCTTCTGAGCAAAGACTGGCAGCGTGAAAATTATAAAAAAACAATTACATTCAAAGGAGTAAGTATTATCATGCAAACTGACAGCCCGAAGCACAGTCTGCAGATGACCGTGTATGCATCTCTTTTTGCCGCGCTGATTTCAGCCGGGGCATATCTTGCCATTCCCATTGGCCCGGTTCCCATTGTTCTGCAAAACCTTTTTGTTCTTCTCACAGGACTGGTGCTGGGAAGCCGCTGGGGACTGGCCGCAGTTGGTATCTATCTGCTGGCCGGAGCAATCGGACTGCCTGTATTTGCAGGCGGAACAGGAGGAATCGGACGTATTATCGGCCCCACAGGCGGTTATCTGCTCAGTTATCTGCCTGCGGTTTTTCTCATTGGAACCATCAGCGAAAGAAGCAGAGGCAAAGTGCTTTTTGATGTTTTTGCCATGATCTGCGGTTCACTTTTGGTCTATGTTTTCGGTGTTTCCTGGCTCAAGGCCATGACCGGCATGACATGGGCCAAAGCCGTAAGCTTGGGAATGCTGCCTTTTCTGCCCGGCGATGCCATCAAAATTGCAGCGGCTGTTCCCATTGTCAAAACCCTGCGGCCGATCATTTCCGGCAAATTCTCTTCACCAGCAGGGCCGGAAACTGTCTGAGAGCGTGTTTAAAAAATCTTTGTTGATTTCCAGAAAAGAATATCCCTCAAAGTAGCATAAGCTTCCGGCCTGTGCGTTGTGCCTGTGAACTGAAATGGTATATTTATTTTCAGAAATCACCTTTCAGTCCTCACGCGGTCTGCCCGATTGCAGCCTCGCTGGTGATCAGCAGTGCAGCCGGTAAGGATGGGAATCAGATGACCTGGGGGAAGAGAAAGGGCTAAGAAAAAGTCGCAATAAGGGAGTGAATATGTACTTCATGACGAAAAACACATACAAACAGTTCGTGCCATGGTTAAAAAAAATCAATGACCTTGAACCTCAGATGGCGCGCCTCCCGGATTCGGAACTTGCCGGAAAAACAGAGGTGTTTCGGCAGCGATGCAAAAATGGCAAACCGCCTGATGCTTTGCTGTCCGAAGCGTATGCAGTGGTGCGGGAGGCAGCGAAGAGGGTAATCGGTCACCGCCATGAAGACGTTCAGATCTTAGGAGGAATTGCACTTCACTTTGGCAAGATAGCGGAGATGGTCACAGGTGAGGGCAAAACGCTCACTGCTGTTTTGCCTGCCTATCTGAACGCTCTCAGCAGACACAGGGTGCATGTGATAACATCCAATGAATACCTCGCAAAAAGGGACAGATTGTGGATGGGGCCCATCTATGAGTTTCTCGGAATGCAGGTGGGAGTACTCCAGCCATCTTCCGGGTATCTGGAAAGACAGAACGCGTATCAGGCCAATATCACATACGGTTCCTATTATGAATTCATTTTTGACTATCTTCGGGATTCGCGCTTATCCTCAGACAAAGACGATATTCAGGAGTTTATGAATTCTTTGTGCGGTATAAAGACGCTGGAAGAAAAGCTTTGCCAGAAAGATCTTTCCTATGCAATCATAGACGAGATAGATTCCATTCTTCTCGACGCGGGCATACAGCCGGTGAGCATTTCAGAACCGATGGGAATCTCTCCTGACGTTCACATCAAAGCCATGGAGACAGCCTATAGACTGACAGATGGCGTACATTTTTCTCTGGATGAGAAGAAAAGGCATGTTGAAATTTTTCCGGAAAAGATAGATGAGGACATAAATCTGCCTGTTGAACTGCTTGAACTGGGGGAGGACAAGTGGGAGAGCTATATACGGGAGTCTCTTCGCGCCCTCCACATAATGGAAAAAGACAGAGAATACCTTGTCGTGAACCATAGGCTCGTTTTGGTGGATCCCTTTACCGGAAGAGCCGCGCCAAACAAATCGTATGGTGCAGGCCTTCAGCAGGCCCTTGAAGTGAAAGAACATCTTCCGATCAGTGCAGAGACCAGACCGGTTTTAAGCACCACCTTCCCCCTGTATTTCAGTCATTACGCGAAGCTGGCGGGAATGACAGGGACAGCAAAGACCGAAGCAAAGGAGTTCAGGAAGGTTCTCGGACTTGAGGTTGTCAGCATCCCCACTTTCCTTCCCTCAAAAAGGCGGATCCTGCCGGACAGCATTTATGCAACGGAAAAGGAGAAACTGAACGCCGTTGTTCAGACAATAAAGGAGTGCCAAAAGGAGGGACGTCCCGTACTGGTGGGAACCAATTCGGTTCTCAAGTGCGAGACGGTGAGCCGGGTATTGTCGGATCAGGGAATCGAGCATCATGTCCTGAGCGCCAGACATCACGAACAGGAAGCGGAAATCATCGCCCAGGCAGGCCAGAAGGGAAGGGTCACCGTGATCACGAATATGGCCGGAAGGGGAGTGGATATCTTACTGGGAGAGGGAGTTGCTGAGCATGGCGGTCTCCACGTGATCGCCACAGAACACCACGACGCCAAGAGGATCGATGACCAGCTTTTCGGAAGGGCAGGCCGAAGGGGTGATCCCGGTTCAGGCCAGTGTTTTGTCAGTCTTGATGACGATCTGTTTCGGATCTTCCGTTACAATAAGAAAGTGCAGCGACTTATCAGCAGGATTTCCAAAGAAACAGACGAGACCGGGAAACTGATCCGTCCAAAAAGTGTGGAGAAGAAGATAACAGAGGCTCAGTGTTATATTCAGAAGTATTACTTCCAGTTGAGAAAGGGCCTGATGAAACAGGCGGAGCATATCCGGAAATGGCGAAAGTCTGAAAATTATGACCCACTGTGGGACAGTTGGTCCCATTTTGTTTACTGATATTGCAAAGGAAATCCGGGGGACACAATACTTAATTTCTGACTAATAAGGCAAACAAAAATTTTCGTGTATTCAAAAAACCGGATTTTTCCAAAAAAATCCGGTTTTTCTGAAATTTTATGCCTGAAAATTTATGGAATCTTGCTTATTTCGAAAAAGCATATTTTTTCTGAACAGGAATAATCAGTTCCGATTGACTTCCATTTTATGATATGCTATGGATTTTTAAACTGAACTTTGGCAGATAGGGATAATATGCGGTATCGGATATTATCCCTATCTGCATAATCACTGGTTAGGCATTAAAAAGGAAAATTATGAAACTTAGAAAAATACATATTGATAATTATAAAATTTTTCAGAATTTTGATTTAGATTTGACCCATAATGGAAAATCTCAGAATCTTATTGTAATCGCAGGAATAAATGGAAGTGGAAAGACTACATTATTTAAAGAGGTTATCTATCATACTCTCAAATATAAAACAATACTTAAAAAAAGTTATATTGAACTCGAATATGAAGATAATGGGAATAATAAATTATTTGTAATTGACACTCAGTCATTGCAACCGGATTTTCCTGAAGAAAAAGAATACAGGGATAATGTTTTATTTCCGAAATTTAAAAATATATTTTTTTATAAAGCCGGATTATCGGCAGATAATAAAAATGCAAAAGATATAATAGTCAAATATATTGACACATTAATTTATGAAAAAGATAAAAAAAGCAGTGAAGCGTATTCCACAGCGCAGGAGATTTTAAATTCAATATTCAATGATTTTGAGTTACAAATTGAGTTTAAGGGAATTGACAGAAACAGGGAAATCCGTTTTAAAAATTTTAAATCGGATAATATAAAAATTGAAGAACTGTCAAACGGAGAACAGGAACTTATTACAAAAGCATTTTCTATCTATCTCGCAGATATAAAAGACAGTATAATTTTAATTGATGAACCGGAAAGTTCGCTTCATCCCAATTGGCAAAGCAGAATTGTCCAGATTTATCAAACTATTGCGGAAAAAAACAATAATCAGATAATTCTTGCAACTCATTCACCCCATATCGCTGCTTCCGTACATAAAGAACAAATACGGGTTATCGTAAAAGAAAACGGTAATCTAAGAGTTATCAGCAATTTTAACGGTTCATACGGTTGGAAAGTTGACCGAATATTACTTGAAATATTCAGAATAAATGGTTTGCGTACTCCGATAATTGAAAATAAACTTTCAGAACTGCGTGAAATGATTTTTTTAAATAAATATGAAACCGATGAGTTTAAAAATTTAAAGGGTGAATTGGAAAAAATTATCGGTTTTGACGATATGGATTTAGCTTTAATCAGAATGGAGATTGCCAGGAGAAAAAAAAATGAAAAAAATCAATAAAAAAGAACCCGATTTTTTTAGAAGGTTTTTAAGCAGAAATACTCCTGAATCATGGGGAGAATTGAGCATTGAAATAGGTTTCGATGTAAGGACTTATATGCTGATGGAAGAACAAAATTTTCAGTGTGCTTATACTGAAATTCGGCTTGAACCTGAAAAATCACATATTGACCATTTTAAGAAAAAAAGTTTATTTCCCAATTTGGCTTTCGAATGGGAAAACCTTTTAACATCTTGTAATTATGATTATTATGGTGCAAGATTTAAAGATAGACAGATAAAAAGGGAGCAGTATCAAAATCTAATCAATCCTGTTGCAGAAGATCCGCAGCAATATTTTACCTACTCATTTACTGGAGAAATACTCATTGATGAAAATAATGAAAAAGCTAAAATTACAAGAGATTTATTCAATTTAAATGATCGTTCACTGGTAGAACAAAGAAAATTAGTCGCTGAAGGAATAAAATCAATGTATAAACAGTTTACTGTTGATGAATTGATTGATTATATAGGCAAATTTGAAAGTTTTATAAGGGCGTTATATGCTGATTTTGAAAACAGTGAAGATGACATTGAATAAAATGCCTAACCCGGAGATCAATCGGATTTGTGGGGTTCCTTGTCCTGCGGTCGCTCCACCCCGCAAACCGCTTAGGGTTTGTAAAAAAATAACCTGTACAATTTTTCTGTCCGGAAACCCTAATGGTTTATATAGGTTTTCAGATATACTGATTCAATTTTGATGAACCCGTAAAAAGTCCTTTTTCCAAAATTTGGATATAATAAAATCAGCCGGTTAATATCTGTCAAAACCTGATTTTCCGACTTTTTACGGGACCATCAACTTTGTTTTTTTCAAAAGCCGGAACATATTCCCATAACCCTGTTCCCAAAGCATTTGCCTGACGGTTTAAGCAATTTCTGTGCCGCAAAAAACCAAAATTGAAAGATTATAAAATATTTTCAGAATATTATATTTATTTACAAAAAACATATTTTTTCTGAACAGGAATAATCAGTTCCGGTTGACTTCCAGTTTATGATATGCTATGGATTTTTAAACTGAACTTTGGCAGATCAGGATAATATGCAGTATCGGATATTATCAAGGTCTGCATAATCACTGGTTAGCCCTTTTTTTATCAATAAGGGAGTAATGTATGCCAAATTTTATTGAAACAGAATTTTCCAATCAAAACATTATTGGATATGCAAAGGCTTGTTTAGATTTATCAGACTATATTGAGTCTTACGTCAGAGATGGTTATACGAATGTATTAATGCCGAGTAGAGGTGCTTATCCTTTTTACAGACAAGCAATCTCAAATATGATAGATATTAGTAACAATTTGAATAAAATAGGATTTATATCGTTACCATATACCGCTGATTATACTGATGGGAATGAAAATCCTCTACATTCAAAACAGATAAGAAAATTTTGGACACAGGTTTTAGTTTCAATATTAAATGGTAGCAATAATGTATATATGAAATATTACAAATATTTAGTTGACAGTGTTACAAAACAAAATTGGAAAAAAGAAAATTGGGATGATTATTACCCAACAATTAATGATGACACCAAAAGATTTATTTATATTGATACTGTTATATCTGGTTCCTCAGCATATGATATAATATCTGAATTTGAATTAAACCAATTAGAATATAGAGCAATCTTGATAGTTGATGAAAATGGAGGAAGACTTAATAGTATATATAAAAATGAATTGGAATCAAAATGTGATAATAACGGTGAAAGAAAAGTTGTTCTTATTGATGTACCTAGACTTTTTACTGAAGATAGGGGACCAGGATTAGGTGGTATTTTAGGAATTGTGTATCCTGATTTAATGAAACTTGCTGTAAACCATATTAGCACATTCCAAAATTTTGAAATAATTGGTTCTGGTATATGGCTTCTAAATAATGAAATTGAAAATAATCCTGCATGGTATTATCCAAGAATAGCTTTAGAGTCTATCATTAGTCATCTTATCTCAATATGGAGGGAATTTGAACCAGAAGAAGAAAAAAATAAAATACTGATGAGATGGTCATCTTATTGTCAAGAAAATATTTATCAACAACTAATGGATGTATTTATAAAAAACTTAAATTATTATAAAATTCTTGATAAACAAACAACTGAAACAATATTCTTACCAATTTTCGATAGCCTAAAAAAGCAACATAATAATTGTGGTGTATTGAGATTTGAGGTCTCATCTTCTCATGTTATCAGAATCTTTTTTGAAGATAAATATGCAAAACAGCTTATTAGTCATTTTTAAATATACTGATCCAATTTTGGTTTTTTCGAAAACCGGAACAGATTCTCATAACACGGTTCCAAAATGCCTTTGTCTGACACATAAAGCAATTTCTGTGCCACAAAAAACCAAAATTGGATCAGTATAATAAGATATGACACATAGCAGATGAAAATACTTTATTATACTTAAATGTTGCACGAACTTTGGAAAAATTTCTATAAAAATATATAAAATCAGATAATTGCAAGTTACATTATATGCAAGAGCCGAATTATACAGGATTTTTCATAAGTATAGATACAAATATTTGATTTTAAAAAATTATCAGAACATACTGTTTGCATAAAATGGGGAAATTTTGTAAACCGGTGTTTCACAAATATTAAGTATTTTTAATATCACTGTACAGGACAAAAATTCATAACTTACTGATTTTATATGGCTGATAAAAAATATCCGTATAAATTTCTGTCATGCACAGTAAAAGATGATACTGAAAATTCAATGATTAACGGCTCTTACGTTCGTTGTTCTCTGTACATCCCGGCTGTACAAGGGTTTAGGAAAATTTTAAAAAATTTAGCGCAACATTTAAGTTATATTAACTAAGATGATACGGGCTAACAAGGCTTTCAACCGAATGCGCCTATCGGCGCACCGGTGAACTCGTTGTTAGGCAGCGGAAGACATGAGAATCAAAATCAGGATAATTTATAATGACTTAATTGAAAAAAAGAAGGCATTTCAATATGTGAAGATAATATAAGGAATTGAGAACGCATCCAAATTTTTTGGGAAGCAAAAGGCAGTTGACGAAGGAGACACGCAAAGAAATTTAAAAGAAAATGAGGTGACAAATAATGCAGATGACAATCACTTTTCCTGATATTCTTCCGAATGACAGAGTATTGCAGTTCATTAAAAAAGTGGAAGATATTTTTTCAAAAGACGGCATTTCAGTGGAAATAAAACAGGAACTGCCTTCGGATGATCCGTGGGATAATCTGAATATTGAGGAAATTGCAGTTGATACCGGCATAGAAGACTTTGCAGAAAATCATGATCATTATCTTTACGGGATACCAAAACGATGATAAAATCTGTTTTTGTTGACACATCTGCGCTGATTGCCATCGCTAACAAACGTGATACTTTCCATTGTCAGGCAATATAGCGATCCTATGTCATTTGTGGAATCCGTCAAAAATTTTTAAAGGTTTTCAAGCCTTACAGAACAGTTTATCCCACAACTCACTTAGGAAAGCTATAGATGTAAAAGATGATCTGATATTAAGCAGAGTATTCAAGAAGAAAAAACAAAGACAATAGAAGAAAATGAAAGACATAAAAAACGGCGCAAAAAGGTAAAAGATCAATGAAAGAAAAGGTTTATATAGATACTACCATACCAAGTTATTACTTTGATGAGAGGGAAAGTTTAAAACCTTTTTGTGAAATTACGAGGCTATGGTGGGATAATGAATCAAATAATTATGATGTCCTGACATCAGAAGCAGTGTTACAGGAACTTAGCGAAGGGAATTATCCCAAAAAAGAACAGATAATTAAATTTATGAGTGAGATTATTCTGTTGGAAAGTGTTTTGGAACTTGAACACATTACAAGTTTTTATATTGAGAATTATGTTATGCCAAGATCGCTAATTGGTGATGCTGTTCATTTAGCCTATGCCTCTTATTACAAAATTGATTATTTATTGACCTGGAATTGCAATCATTTGGCAAATGCCAATAAACGTAAGCATATAAAAGTTATTAACGGACGGTTAGGATTATCAACTCCGGAAATTATTACACCTCTGGAATTATTTAGTGAGGAGGAACAAAATGATTAAAAATGATTTATTGATTGAAAAATTTAAAGTGCAAAAAAGATTATCGGGCGATAGTATTGATATTCATGACTATTTTAGAAAAACTCATGAATCAGTAAAGCTGTTGTGCCAAAAATATGGAATATCATTTAACTATCAAAAATTGCCAAATAAGTTAAGTTGTCAATCCGAAAAAAATTGTCGGGTTTAAAGTGTAATGGCGCAACGGAGACAGACAGAAGCCGTTTAACCAAATCGTTCAAGCGGACGGCGGGCTGCCGCCCCTCCACCGCAATTTTATGTCGGCTTCCATTTTATTATATGCTATGGATTTTAATCTGAACTTTGGCAGATCAGGATAATATGCGGTATCGGATATTATCAAGGTCTGCATAATCACTGGTTATGTTTTTTGTATTAAATATAAAATGTTTACTTGTAACAAATTGAAACTAAAATAAATAAACAGAGTGACTTCATATAACCTAAGTTGAGCTATTCTTTTTTGCAGCATTTGCTGAAACCTTGACATGCTTGATTTTGCAGATTTTCATGGTATCATCCATAAAAATTGTTGATCTACTTGATATTACTGCTTGAGAATCAAATCTAAGCCAGAGAATCGCTCAATTTAGGTAAAAAATAGATCGAGAAATTAATTGTCTCTGGTTTATGTTGATGGAATTTTTAAAAGGTACGATTATTTAAGGATAATTTTTAAATGCAAGTATAACAAGGTACTAAAAATGTTAAAAAAATTTTTATACAAAATCTGGAATCGGTTAAGATGGTATGTTTACCAGTTAAGATTAAATAGAAACTATTTAAAAGAATTAAGAAAACTTGATCCTCATGGCACAGGTGTTATTTTGACTTGCCCAGATTGCGGTTCAAATAGTTATGTAAAACTGCCTAAACGCCGATATTACCATCCACCAATAATTATTGCTTGCCCGACAGCTTGTGGGGCATATGGTTCTTTTTCCGATTTTAATCCTGTTCAATCAGATGAAAAATCAATCAAACATTATGATAGCCATAAAATATGTAAAATTGATGGTTCTGAATTTGCAGTTGATGGTGTTATTTTTCGTTGCCCAACTTGTGCTATTGAAAATCCAAGAGAAGTAATAAAATCTGTTGTTGAAGGGGTAAAAAAAGATTTATCCACTTCTAACGATAGAAAGAATTTAGTTGACTGTTTGAGTACAATTATATCCCATTTTGACGGGATAATGAGAATATGTAATAATATTGCAAGAAAAAATCAGAAAGAGTTAGGGCTTCCACAAATTCAACGTATAAATTCTTTTCAGAATATTGTCGCCGCTCGAGATAAAATGATCAACTCCAGCAGTTGGGATATGGCGAATATCGTAACTGATTGGGATAAGTTTGTTAGAATCTTTCAAAAAAGACACCTTTTTGCACATACTTTAGGAGTTGTAGACCAGGCTTATTTGGATAAAACAGGAGACACTGAAGCAATTTTAGGCAAACAAGTTCCTTTATCGGAAAATGAAATATTATTCATTGCAAACGAATCTGTTGAAATTGTTTCAAGTTTTTTTGGCAATTTCCTTTCCTGATGAAAACATAACCCGGCGCTGAACTCGGACGCAAAAGGGTTCCGGTCTCTGCGCTCCCTCCACACTTTTGCGCCGGTTAGCTTAGCGTTAATCAAATATTTTTATAAGGATATTTCTAATGGATAAAGAAAAAAAAATAATTTTGGACGAATACCTCAATCACGTTTCAGACTGTTATGCTATGGTTGAGGAATGGTTAAAAGAAAAATCTCTTTGCTCTATAGTGTTTAAGATAATTATTTTGGAGTAGGTTGGGGTGAACTCAGTGAACCACAAAATTCTGAAATTGTTGGGGTTCGTTCCTCACCCCAACCTACAGGAAACCCCAAAAATATTATCTTAAAGACTATAAACAAACTGAGTATGATATACATGAAAAGGCATCAGGTAAATATATAACCCAAAAACTGCTTTATAAAGATGAAAATAATCAGATTGCGGAACTGCTTCCTGTCGGTTCCTGGATAATAGGCGCAGATGGGCGTATTGATTTAATAGGAAATTTTGATCAGCAGATTCTTGTTTATTTAAAAAAAGATATAAAAATGAAAATTTCTGTAACGACTTCAGTTACTAAAGTTTCTCAACTAATAATATAACCTTCTGAAATTAAATGTACAAATAACGGAAATCAGGTGCTTTTATTATGCAGCATATTGAAAACAGTCAGCATTGCCATGTGCATATTCTTTTTTGGATCAGTCTGACTGCTGATCGGAAACTCATCTTCCGAAAAAAGGTCTGACGGAAAAGAGCTGCGATCAATCCTGCAACTGCAGCAGCGGAGAGACAGGAACGGACTGATCCGGATTTGCGGGATTGTGATTTTCCGGGTCTCAGATACTGTCTGCAATATTTGAAATGCGTTTCAGTTTTCCACCGCTTTTTGCAACTTTTGTGAATTCTGACCGAATTTATAAAAGTTTTGGTGCACAGAAGAACATCATATACAATTTTTCCGCTGTTCAGTTCGCGTCTGCGCACTGTCAGTA
>CAZHPS010000044.1:10425-22555 GCA_964534335.1 uncultured Desulfobacterales bacterium | reverse complement strand
GGGTTTTGTTGCGGATGGGAAAAATATAGGGATACAGAGACTTGCCTTCGGGAACATCAGCGCAGGCACGTTTGAGATAACTCACATAATCCGCATCATGAACAGCGTGCATATGCTTGTCCGGAAAAGGCCGGGGTTTAAGGGTTTCAAACAGCCCGCTTTTGTCCAGTTCCGCAAGAATGCTCTTCACCCGGACAGGAGACTGCACATAACCCCGCTCATGCACATGGTGTATTTCGTGTTTGTCATTGATTATCAGTGCGATCTGCTCTGCGGAACTGCCCTCAACCGAGTGTTTCACAGCCTGGGGTTTCACATAGCGGAAATCCCGAATCCGTATGGGATCATCCTGAAAAGAACTCACCACTTTTTCCACATAATCCTGTGGGCAGTAGGCAGAGTATTTGCGCTCCAGAATGGCACGGACGACTTTGCGGGCAAATTCCCGGCGCAGGGACTGATTCTCTCCGAGTCCGTCATAAACCAGATGGGGCATGCAGATGTCGCCTTGCTTTACCGGAGTTTCATATCCTGTGCCAATGATGGGTCTGGCTCCGTAACGCTCATAAAACCGCAGCCGCGCCCGGTTTTCTTTCACAATCTCTTCTCCGGGGCAGGCATTTGCATCATCAGGAAGGCATTCATAAAAAAGTCCTTTCACATGCAGCGCGGCCGCTTCCCGCCGCACCCGGTCATACAGCGCACCGCCCAGTCCGCCTCCGGTGCGTCCCGAAGCAGTGGCTATCCAGTCCAGAAAGGCAAAATGAATTTCCGGTTCATGCAGAAGCATAGCAAACCCCTTGACCCTGCCCCGCATACTTTCGGCCACAAACAGCACAGGCCGGAACCGCTGTTTAAAGGGATTGCGCAGTTTTTCACCAATGGCTCTGATTTCCTCTTCCGGAACCGCTCCAAAGCGGGTGCGCATAATTTCCTGTATCTGCCGGAGAATTTCTTTGTTCACCGGCAGCACATCATCATAAATTCTTCGTATGCGAAGCATGTATCACTCCTGAAGTTATAATTTTTTTCCAAAATCTTCGGACGGAAAGATTTTTTTCCGATTATAGTTCTTTTACCAACTTCTGTCCTCTGCAAAATCCGATGGAGGAGTGCAAAAATTAAGCGGAGCGGTTTTTTGCACAGAGGATAAAAGTTGATGAAAATACTATAATTACAAAAATTTGTCTTTTAAAAAGCATATTTTCAACAGCGATTTGGTATTATACCGATTTTCCACTCCGGCTGTTACCTTCACAATATTTCACTGTCATTTAAGCCATATATGAACGCTGTTCATATCCATGTATTTTTGAAACTGCAAAACAGATATCTTCAATATAATCAGTATGTAATATAATACAGATGCTTTCATTATCCGCTCATCCGCTCCTTTCTGTTTACTTTTTATTCAGCAGTTGACAGTTGTCTGTACAATATAATATAAAAATATTTAAATCAAGTTCAAAATCAGTCAGCATCGTGTTTTATTTGGTATATTCATTTCCCTTATATCAAATCTGAAACAGAATTGTACCTTAAAGTTTCGTAAAACTTTGTGTTTTTGCGTCTTCGCTGCAGAAAAAACACGGATAACACAGAAAAATTTTTTTGCTGAATTTTTTTTCAGATTTCATGAGGTGATGCAAATATACCATTACTTGAAACATTTCAGTTGTAAAATACCGCATTCGAAAAACCTGACTCAGCAGAGTTTACAAAAATTACAGTTTAAACTGCCACGAATAACACGAATCTGCACGGATGCACAAACCGTAATTCGTGTCATTCGTGCAATTCGTGGCTGTACCATCAAATCTTCTGTGTAATGGTATATGTGGCATGGAAAGATGGGATTCATGAATTTCATTATGATTGCATACAGATAAAAAAAATAAATCTTGACAGGGGAAAGCAGATAAGACATAAATTTTCCTGTCTCTTATACCGATTCGCCATTGGTTTGATCCAATACCCTCAGTTTTTCCGCAGTTCCGGCTGTGCAGAAAACCGCTCCGCTTAATTTTTGCACTCCTCCGGATCAGTATCAATTCAATGGAGAATCGGTATTATCCACACATTGTAAGGATATTGCAATAAAAATCAAATAAATCAGTTTTGACAAACAGATAAATTCATTGGGGATACTGTTCCCAATGAATTTATCTGTATGTCAAATACCCATCATCATCCATCAAAGAAAGGACGAAAATTTTTATGCTGGTTTTTCAGAAAAAGCCCGAACATGTTCTGGAAGACGGGTGCACACGGGCAGGCACAGATCCCAAATGGCTTGTGGAAGTAATCGCGGAAATGAATCTGTATCTGCCGCCTGACTGGCGTCTGACCCGTACCCGCAGCAATTTCCGCATTCAGATTGTCTCCCATCATTCTGCCACTCTGGTGGGTTCCTGCTTTCGCACAGAAGGCGGGGAAATTCTTCACATCATTGACTCCCTGCACCTCAAGCATTTCCATGACTGTGTGGATCTGCATTCCGGGCCGGAAAAAATCAGGGGAAAGGTGAACAAAAGTCAGCATCCTGATCTCATAACCCCGAACCTGTATTTTTTCCGGCCTGTGCCTGAAGGTTTTTCCAGTCCTCTTTTTGCCCGCCAGTATGAACGGATACGCATCAGAAAGGACGGAACCTGCACAGGAGATCAGTATCACCGCATTCATCCCCTGACACGGGCAGGACTGGATCTGGAGCATTTCATGTGGATCCGCTGGACTGTCAACGGTGAGATTTCTGTGGTGGAAAGCCCGGATCCGGACTATCACGGAAAAGACTACTGGCTGATCCCCCGCCTGAAAGATGAGCCCAGCAGGGGAAACCGGGAATCCTACCTGCGCACCTATGAGGCTGTATTGCAGAAATATCATGTCTCCGTGCCGGAACCGCCGGAAAAAGCAGCAACACCCTATGAAACAGAATTCAAGTTTCTGGCCGGAGAAAAGGAACAGGATGCTGCCGCAGTTTTTGATCTTGTCCGGGAGGCGTTGGAAAAAGGGAGTGAGTTCACAGGGTTTGCCCTCAGTGATCAGGATCGGCGCCATAAGCAGCAGAGCGATATTTATTTTGATGATGAAGACTTTACCCTGTTTCATTCCGGAGCCTCTTTCCGTATGCGGAAAAAAGACAGCATCCGTGTCACCCTGAAAAAACGCTTTCCCAAAGATGAGGGAAAAGACGGACTTTACCGGCGCATAGAAGAGGAATCTGTCATCACCGCAGCACAGGAGGCGGAACTTATGCGCGGAAACACGATCAACGCGTTTCCCTTTCGCCTGATTCCCTATATCGCGCCGGACTGCGGTCTGCTCCGGCCGCGGGTTTTTGTGAACAATGAACGCCGCATTTTCCACATCCGTGATGAAAAATTCCGCAGGGCTGAAATCTGCTTTGACCGTGTGCATTACCGGACAGACGGAAAAGATTACGGCCCATTTTTCGAAATTGAAATCGAAAGCAAAGGCGCACCCAGAGAGGAAATCGCAAAACTGGCTGCATATTTCCAAAAAAACATGGGACTGGAACCCTCACAGGAAAGCAAGTATGAGCGGGGCGTGCGGCTGATTTTTCAGGAAGCAGGGTAATCATCTTCGGTTCCCGCTGAACCGCAGGAGAAAACATAGAACCGAATTTTTTTCTGCTGTGGAAATAATTCGGAATCTTCTAAAAATAAAGGAAAAATTGCTTTGTGATGCTGCACTGATTTCTGTTCATATTTTTTTTCATAATCAAGCAAATAAAGGACAAAAAACAAAATACATGATGAAACATATAATGTTTGACATCTTGGGAAAACTGTTGTAATGGGATAAATCTGCTGAGTGAATTTTGGGCTGAATAAAGAGAAGGAAATATAATGGACTGTCCGTAATAAAAAAAACCTTTTTTCCGTTTTACCGGGAAAAAGGTTTTTTTGTTTATTGCAAACCTCTTGAGAAAAAAAGGAGATGCCTATGGAAAAGAAAGAGGAATATCTTGTGGTCATGGATGTGCCGGGCATAAAAAAATATGTTTTCGGCACTGACAGACTGGTGGAAATACGCGGAGCCAGTGCACTTCTCAAACGTCTGAACGAAGAGGAAACTCCGAAGTTTCTGGATCGCACACTGGGAAAAGACAATTATGAAAAGGTTTTTTTCGGTGGAGGTGGTGGGCAGTTTGCTGCCAGAACCGGAAAAGAGGAACTTGAAACCTGCATGAGGGGGCTGCAGAAAATTTTCTGCAATGCTTCCAAAGGCGGATTGCATCTTCTTTATGGCATTTCCGAATATACGGAAACCGCTTACCGTGAATCACTGGCAAATGCCCATCTGGATCTGAAGCGGAAAAAGGATGGGGAATCAATTCCATCATCTGCAATGCTGCATACAGGCTTTATCCGGGAATGCGACAGTTGCGCGGGCATGGCTTCAGAATACAGTGATTATGCAGGTGAAGAACGTGTGCTTTGCGAAGTCTGTGCAGGGAAAGTGAAAGAAGGCAGGGAAAAAGGGCTTTGGAAAGAGTTTGCTGAATTTCTCACACAGAAAGAAATGCACATCCATGACAGCATGAGGCCCGATACATTTGAAGAGATCGGGGAATGCTGTAAGCAGAAAAGAGGTTATACCGCCCTGATTTATGCAGACGGCAATGCCATGGGAAAACTGGTCAAAGTCATTGACAGCAAAGAACGCTTCACACTGTTTTCCGAAACTGTGGACAATGCCATAAAAACTGCATGTCATGAAGCTGTTCACAATAACTGCCCTTTGTCAAAGGTAAAAACTTCTGCAGACAGAAAAATAATCCCCGCTGCTATCCTGTTGTTAGGCGGAGATGATCTCCTTGTGTATCTGACAGCAGAGGCTGCTTTTCCCTTTGCCATTAATGTTTCCCGGCGTTTTACCGAAATTACCCGGAAAGAATTTGCATCCGCATCCGATTCCTTTTTCAGAGATAAACTCAGGGGAAAAGGGCTGAGCATTTCCCTGGGAATTGCATACGGAAAAAGCCATACGCCCTTTTCCCTTCTGTTCGGTCAGGCAGCAGAACTGCTCAAATCTGCCAAAAAAGCAGGATCAAAGCAGGAATCTGCACAGAACAGGGATACAAAAGACAAATCCAAAGAAGACAAAAGTTATTATTCACCATCGTTTATTGACTATCATATCGCTTCCCAGTTTAACCAGATACGGGTCAGTGACAGCAGGAATCATCATCTGCATCTGGAAAAACCGTCACAGGTGCAGTTGTATCAGAAACCCTATTCTCTGGAAGATGCAGAAATTCTTCTGCGTCATGCCCGCAGTCTTTTACAGTCCGGAATCCCCGGAACCCGCCTGAAACGACTTGGATACGCACCGTTTTACGGAAAAATGAATGGATCTTTGGAATGCCTGAAACTTTATACCCGAGCCCGAAAAGGAGAACAGCGCGAAGCCATATCAACAGCTTTAAATCAGTTCGGATGCTGGAAAAACATGCCCTGGAAAGAAGGCAAAAATTCAGAAGGCAAATCCGTTACATCCACCATGCTGACAGACCTGATGGAAATCGTGGAATTCTGCAATATCAGAAAGCACAGACAGGAGGAGGATCATGCACCGTCATCGTCTTAAACTGAAACTGTCCATCCGTTTTTTGTCAAAATGGCATACCGGATCAGGTGAAGGAAATCTCCTTACCGACCGTCTTCTGCAAAGGGATGCCAGAGGTATGCCCTATATTCCCGGCAGCACCCTGAAAGGGGTAATCCGGGAAAACTGCGAAAAACTTTCCCGCACCCTGGGTTTTAAAGAACCCTGTGATCCTCACAGTAAGTCGGCAGATTTTTTCAAACCATTGTCAGAAGTTCTATCCCCGGTGGACAGGCTGTTCGGAAATAAATTTGAGGAAGGAGGGCTTTATTTCCGCAATGCCTATCTGAGCGGTGATTCACAGCGATCTTACTTTCAGACCGGACAAATGGAATCCGGAACACCTCAGAATCCGGGCAGCGGCTGGCACCGTTCTTATTTTCAGACCCGTGTGCAGATGAACCGGAAACTGAGAACCGCCAAAGATGCGCATCTGTTTACCACAGAATACGGTTTCTCCCCTGACAAAGCACCGGGAGATGTCATTGAATTTGTAACTTTTATTGACGGCCATCATCAGAACCTTGTCATTTTTGATGAGGAAGATCCGCCTTTTGCCTACTGCCTTCTTTTGGCAGCCATCCGGATGACAAATCGGCTGGGAGGCGACAAAAGCACCGGAGCCGGTCATCTGGAAAACAGCATTGCCATCACCTCTTTTCAGTATAATGACAGGACAATTGATCCGGAGAAATATTTCAAAGAAAAAGCCGACGATTATCTGAATTCATCAGACTATCTGGAGATGAGGGGGAGTTCATGAAATATTACCGTATTACCGCAAAACTTCTGTCTCCGCTGATGATTCAGCAGAACAGACAGGCATACGCGCCTGATGCGCTTCCGTATCTTCCGGGAGGTACATTGCGGGGAGCTTTGGCGGCAAAATATCTGAGAGACGGCTCACCCGGTGATGAGGCATTCCGCCTGCTTTTTCTGGATCAGCCTGTTTTTTTTCCGGATTTGCTGCCTGCGCCGGATTCGAAAACACTGCCCGGTGTTTTGCCCATGAGCGCGGTTTCCTGCAAACGCTGTCCCGGATTTGTGTCGCAGGGAAAAAAAGAGCAGCATGGTTTTGCCGATATGCTGGCTCTGACAGCCGCAGGCCGTTTGACAGGAACTGCAGCAGATCAGAAACACTGGGAATGTCCCCAATGCCGTGAGGATATGAAACCTTTTTCCGGTTTCTGGAACGGAAATATGGAAGCCCCGGCCCGCTTTGTCCCTACTCTCACCAGTCAGCGCCATACCGGTATCAGCAGAACGACCGGAACTGTGGCCTCTTCTATTTTTTATATGACCCAAACCATTGCGGAGTATTACAAAAATCCGGATACAGGCGAATATCTTCCGCAGTATCTCAGCGGAGGGGCATGGCTGAATGAGGAACAGATCAAGTGCCTTACGCCATTGCTGGCGGAAAGCGTTTTTGCCGGTGCGGATCGTACACGGGGACTTGGTGAACTTGAAATATCTGTCAAAGACTATCCTGCGCCTGCCCCTGACATGGAGAAATGGGACAAAGAGTTTCGGAAAAAAATCAGGAATCTGAACAAAGGGCAGGAGATTGCCGAAGGAATTTATTTCAGTGTAACCCTGCAATCCCATGCCATACTGACCGATCCGTTTCTCCGTCCTGTATCAGACATTCCGGAACTGAATATTCCGGACGTGGAACCGGTAATGAAAATGGTGAAATCAGAAACCGTCCGGGGCTGGCAGACGGCATGGGGACTGGCAAAACCTGATGATATGGCTGTTTCCATGGGAAGTGTTTATCTCTTTCGCTGCAAAGGAAAGGACAGGGAGAATCTCAAAAATATTCTCTCCGAACTCCTTGCAAACGGCATTGGACTGCGGCGGGAGGAAGGTTACGGACGGATTTCAGTTTGTGATTTTTTGCATATCAGGGAGGGAATTCTATGAGAAAACCGATGAGTATTAAACAGAAACAGGATATTGATGAATTTTTGGAATCCTTTTATCCCAAAGCCAAAAAAATCGGTGAGGATCTGGTCAGTGTCAGACTGAAAAAAACCCAGGTGCGCGGTTTTGAAACCATGGTGGCATCTGTCACACGTTTTTCAGATGTGGTGAACTATGTCAAAAACCAGGCGGGAAAAGATAACAAAAAGGCGGATAAAGCGGATTGGTCACTCATCGCATCAGATATGCTGAACCATCTGGAAATTCTGGAAAACAAAGCAAAGGAAATCGGAGAAGGTGATCCGGGCCTTGTACTTGCCATTAAGATGAAACTGGCAAGGGGCTGGGCAAGACAGGTGAGCACCCATTATTTTTATCAGGAATCTCTTACAGGGAGTTGAAAATCATGGAAGATTTGGAAACCTATCTTGCCTCTGACGGATTTTTTCTGTTTCAGGATCAGAAACTGCGTGAACACGCGTGCATGGCAGTGGAATCCTTTCTGGATAAATTCGATCCTGTAGCCAATCATCAGCTTCATTCCATACCTGCTACCATTCAGGCCGGAGGATATGAAAAGCTGAAAGAACTGGTAAAGAATCAGAGGGATAACCATGCTAAAGATGAGAAAGAAGAGAAAAGGAATAAAATTTTCCTGTTTTGGAACTTCATTTTTGAGCATGTGTTCAGCACATCCCCAGGGAAAGATTCTTTTCAGGCTGTTCTCAAAAAAGAACTGGAAAAGCAGGGATATGTCAAAGCTGAAGATGCTGAGGACAAAAAAGTGCGAAACCAGATCAAAAAGGAGAACAAAGCTGTTGTAAACCGGGTTACGGATCAGGTTCTTTCCGTTTATTTCCAGCATTTCAACTGTCATTATTTTTACAAAACCAAACAGAGATGAGGAATGCACATGACAGATAAGAAACGATTTGACCAAAAGGTCAGGATTACAGGAAAACTTGTATTTGAAACAGCATTTCACATCGGATCAGGCAGAGAGGGGGAGCTGGGTTCGGATATGGGCGTGCTGCTGGATCCCGAAGGAGAGCCGATTCTGCCGGGATCAAGTCTGAAAGGCAGTTTCCGCAGCTTTGCCGAGCGGCTGGCCGGACATCTGGAAATAAAAGCCTGTATGCTGGATGCCGGGCTTTCAGGTGTTGAATGTGTGGGAGATGAAGCGTACAGAACAAAACTTCTGGAAGATATAGAAAAGGATAAGAAGCTGAAGGAACAGTTCAGGAAATCCGAACAGGAACGGTATGATTATCTTCAGAAGCATACCTGCGATGTCTGCCGTCTTTTCGGTTCTCCCATGCAGGCATCAAAGATATTTTTCTCAGACGGCCTGCTGGAAAACTGGGGAGAAAGCATACAGGTGCGTGACGGTGTCTGCATTGACCGGGATACGGAAACAGCCAGGGAAGGACTGAAATATGATTTTGAAGTGATTCCCAAAAATACGGTTTACCGGGTAAGCATCGAAATCGAAAATCCCGGTAATGAAGGCAAAGATCTGGCTTTGGTGGCCGGCGCATTGGGAGAATGGGAAAACGGATTCCGTATGGGCGGTTTTACTTCCAGAGGACTGGGCCGGGTTATATTTACCGACAAAAAGGTGGAATCAGTGAAATACAGCGAAAAGAAGCAACTGCTGGATTACCTGATTTCCAGAAAAATGACCAATACACCGCAACTGCTGGATGAAAATCTGGAAAAATTTTTAAAGGATTAAGGAGGGGATATGCTGAAAAAGATGATGAATTCCGCCCGGATTAAGATGAAAATCAATCCCGTTGATCCTCTGCTGATCAAATCCGGTCAGGCCAATGTGGGTGGTGTGGATATGGCCTTTGTCCGTACCTACAAGTATGGGGAAAAGGAAGAACCTTTTATACCGGGAAGTTCCATGAAAGGCATGATCCGCTCCTATGCGGAAAAAATCTGCCGCTCTCTCAGGGATAAACCTGTGCCTGTCTGCCTGCCATATGTGGATGTGGGCAAGGAAGACCGGCATGAAAAAGACCAGGCATCCTGCGGACTGCGCATTAGCGCATACAAAAAGAAAAAACCGATTCCCTCTCCGAAAATCTACAGCCTTTCCTGCCCGGTCTGCCGTCTTTTCGGCTCCCATGAGTTTATCGGCAGATGTTCGGCTTCTGATGCCTATCTCACGGCAGACGCGAATAAACCGGGAGGTCATGTATTGGAAATCCGTGACGGCGTAGCCATTGACCGTTTTACAGGCGGTGCTGCCAAAGGAGCCAAATACGATCTGGAAGTGCTGACCAAAGGGGAATTTGAAACGGTTCTGGATGTCCGGAATTTTGAGCGTTGGCAGATGGGTCTGCTGGGGCTGGTGATCCGGGATATGGAAGAGGGACTGGTGCGGCTCGGTTTTGGCAAAAGCAGGGGACTGGGACGTTTTCAGGCCCAAATCACAGAATTCCATCTGGGCTATTATGCAAAACCGGCAGAACATTTCACCGGCATCGCAGGTATCTGTACACCGGAAGAATGCAGCGCCTATGGTTTTTTTGCTGAAACACAGCAGCAGAATCCTCTGCCACAGCCCAAAAAAAACGGTCTGCGCTATGAATATGATATAACAGCAAACTGGAAAACAGTGCTGGAACCAGCGGTCGCGGATTTGGTTGGGATGATCGGAAATCTGGCCTGGCCGAAGAATATAGATCAGTTTCTCGGAAAGGAGGCATGATGTCTTTTCTCTTTGCAAAGGATCTGAATATTCAGGATTTTCTTGCTTTGCCGGAAAAGCATACATGGCCGGAAGATGCCCTGCTTATGACATTTTCTCCAGCCCGACACTGCTTTGAACGCTTTGTGTATGATGAATCTTTCCTGTCCGGAACCGATCAGGGGCGGATATTCTCTCCACAGGGGGAAATGCGATGGCGCAGATACGGTCATAAGATGCGGGTGGTCTGGCTGGGCAATGCCGCATTTCCGGAAGGTTTGACGGATTATTCTGACAAACTCAAAAATCTGCAACAGGAGGAAAAAGAGTTTATTCTGTGGGGTGTCCGGACAGATACGGAGAATGAATGGATAGAACAGCAGGTTCCGCACCGTTTTGTCTATCCCATCAAAGGAAAAGAATTTTTTCAGGGGCGTGCGGCTCTGGTGACAGAAAGATGGACGGATGAATCCGGCATTCCGGTATTTGGCCGTTATTGCACTGTCAGAGAAATCAGGAACAGGGAGGAAAATCATGCCACAGGGTGAAAGTTTTTGGAATCCCTACCGGATGATTCCGGTGCGGAACAGCATTGAAAGAAAAAGTCCGGTGACACATGAAAAAATAAAGGGAAAATGCGGGCGCATCACCTGTACTCTGGAGAATCTGACCCCTTTGTTTGTTTCTGACGGCAAAGCAGGGAATCCCCGTTTGCTTCTCAAACGCAACGGAATACCGGTTATACCGGGAAGTTCTCTCAAGGGAATGCTCCGGTCTCTGACAGAAACCATAGGCGGCGGATGCTGTATCAGTGATGACAGGGGAAGTAACTGCCATAAAGATTATGCTGCCTGCTCCCAGGCCGGTTCCCTGTGCATTGCCTGTCGCATGTTTGGCATGATGGAACGCAAAAGCGAGGCACGGATTCATCAGGGCAATGTGGGTATCGGAGATGCGCTGCTGCGGGAAAACAGTCCTCAGACAGAACGGCTCGAAATTCTTATGGGCAGCCCGGCTACACGGCATCAGTCTTTTTATCTCACTCCCCAGACCGGCAAAATGGACGGCAAATGCCGTAAATTCTATTTTCATCAGCCCGGTGTCAACAGAAATTTTCCCAAAGTACCTGTTGGGATTAAAGACCGGGCATGGAATGTCATGGCACTGAAACCCGGTCATCATTTTGATTTTGAAGTATCTTTTTCCAATCTCAGAGAAGAGGAACTTGGCCTGCTGCTTTATGTTCTGCATTTGGAAGAGGAGGTATCTGTCGTCATCGGAAAGGAAAAACTGAAACTCAGCGGCCCTATGTGCCACAAAATCGGCAATGCCAAACCGATGGGGCTGGGAAGCTGCCATATTTCTGTGACCAAACTGATGCTGCTGCCGGAACCGTCCCAAAGATTCCGGTCTCTTACTGATCAGGCAGGACAGATCACAGAAGGAGATGCGCTGGCAAATCAAATTCGGCAACTGACGCAGACCTATGTCAATGACAGGGATTCCGAAACCATGCAGCAGTTGCGCAAAATCATGGTCTGGGATGAAAAGGATAGCAGATCATTTCATTATCCGGACTATACCTGGTTCAAAAATGCGGAAAATTCCGGAAAATCTCTTAAAGAGATTTGATTCTTTCGTCCCTGACGGGACTTGATGTATTTGTTTTGCAAATATTTCCCGGCAGTAACCTGCCGGGCTATTCTCTTTTGTCCCTGACGGGACACAAAATGGATAACCGTCCCAGAGGACGCAGGAGAACAGCCCGGCAATTCATTGCCGGGTTTGGAATCATCAGCAATATTCAAGTCCCAGCGGGACGCAGGAGAACAGCCCGGCAATTCATTGCCGGGTTTGGAATCATCAGCAATA
>CAZHPS010000044.1:0-10325 GCA_964534335.1 uncultured Desulfobacterales bacterium | reverse complement strand
AAGTCCCAGCGGGACGCAGGAGAACAGCCCGGCAATTCATTGCCGGGTTTGGAATTACCAACAATAACCAAGTCCCATAGGGACGAAAGAGGGGAGGATTTTTTCCATGGCAAATTCATACATCAGTTTATATGTCCACTGCGTATTCAGCACCAAAAACCGGCTCCCTCTGATTCGTCCGGAATTTCAGGATCGTTTATGGGCATATATGGGAGGAATTGCCCGCAATGTCAAAATGAAAGCTCTGGCAGTCGGCGGAATTCAGGATCATGCCCACATTTTGCTGTCATTGCCTGGAACACTTTCGGTTTCAAAAGCAGTTCAGACAATTAAAGGCAATTCTTCCAAATGGATACATGAAACATTCGCATATGCGCAGGATTTTGTGTGGCAGGAAGGATTCGGAGCATTCAGTGTCAACATATCCATTGTGGAGGCAACAAAAAAATATATTGAGTCACAGCCTGAACATCATCGGCGTGTATCTTTTCAGGAGGAATATATTTCATTTTTGAAAAAGCATAATATAGACTATGATGAACGGTATGTTTGGGGATAATTTTTTTGATTCTTCCGTCCCGACGGGACTTGATGTATTTGTTTTGCAAATATTTCCCGGCAGTAACCTGCCGGGCTATTCTCTTTTATCCCTTACGGGATATTGGAAATATTCATATTTCAGTCCCAGCGGGACACAAGAAAATAGCTGCAATTTCAGTCCCAGCGGGACGCAAGAGAATAGCCCGGCAATTCATTGCCGGGAACCGGGTTTTTATTTCATTGCCTGATTCGGAATCATATCAGAAACCAAGTCCCAACGGGACGCAAGACAATAGCCCGGCAATTCATTGCCGGGAACCGGGTTTTTATTTCATTGCCGGGTTTTGAATTATCAGCAATATTCAGTCCCAGCGGGACGCAAGAAAATAGCCCGGCAATTCATTGCCGGGAACCTGAAATCAAAAAGGAGAATCAACATGGCTAAAATACTGGTCAGTCTGATCAGCGATCAGACCATTCCGAATGTTCTGCTTATAAGAGATTTGGCAGATATGGAGCGTCATATTTTTATCACAACCCATAAAATGGAACAGCAGAAGAAATCTGACTGGATTATGGATGCGGCTGAAATTCCTTCAGACAAATGTCTCAAAGTGGAAGTTGTGGAGGATTCACTTGCGGATATTGAAGACAAACTGAAAGAAATTGATTTTGACGATGATGATGAATTTTTTGTCAATCTGACCGGAGGCACAAAAATAATGTCCATCGGAGTGTATAATTTTTTCAGACAGAGACGGAGTGAAATTTATTATATTCCCATTGGAAAAAATGTGTATCGCAAAATATTTCCGGAAGTGAAAAACAGGGAAATGCTGATACATCACAGAGTCGGAATTGCAGAATATCTGAAAAGTTACGGTATCACAGTTGTGAAAAAGAAAAACCTGAACAGTCTTGTCAAACCAATTGATTACACAAAATATTTCTTTAATGAATTTTTGAATGCCTCACCTGATGACTTGTCTCTTGTCAACAGACTGCGCAAAGAACGCAGCAAAAAAAGGATACTGACTGCCGGGATCGAAAATCTTGACACTTATCTGCATAAGATACAATTTCCCAATAAAGAGAAAGGGGAATTGGACAAAGATGAAATCAAATATTTAACCGGCGAATGGTTTGAGGAGTATGTTTACAGCCTGCTTAAAAAAACTCTGAAACTCAATGAGCAGGCAATCGCAATGGACATAAATATCCAAAGGCAGAATGTGGATAATGAGTTTGATGTCATGTTCACCGCCGACAATTCTCTTCATGTAATTGAATGCAAGTCATTCATATATGATGAAGATACAGGCAAAAACATTCTCAATGAATCTTTATACAAACTGGCTGCACTTGAACGGGATTTCGGGCTGCGTGTCAAATCATACATTTTTACCCTCAGTGAACGCGGGAATGAGAAGGAAAATATAAAACCGTCATTCACGGACAGAAGCAATCTGCTCAGAATAACGATTGCGGACAGAAAAAAGATTCTGGAAGATCCTGAAAATCTGTTGTCAAAATAAAACCTTTGCCATCACTAAGGAGCCCATACATGCCCACCCATTTCATTATCTCGGTCGGCACTTCTGTCATAGGCAATTTTCATAAATCAAACCCACAGGAAAAACTCCGCCTCAGTTTTGTTCCGGGGCTGGGACAGCGCACAGAATTTGATGACAGCACCTTTCCCTCACCGGATATGATTTGCGAAAATTATGAAACTGCTGCACCGGTTCTCAGAAATGAAAAATATGAGGGAGCGGAGCAGTCCAGCATTAAAAAAGTGATGAAATTCAGAAATATGAAACAGGATTCGGACTGTCATTTTCATCTGCTGGTAACCAATACGGAAAACTGCATATTCTGTGCCTCTTTTCTGGGGCATGAATTTCTTCCCCCGGACAGAGTGAAATATTATATCCCTCCGGGGCTGGGAAGGGCTGATGAAAAAAAATTTGCTGCCATTGGCCTGCCCAATCTCCTGGCCTGCGTTGCCAACATTTTGGATCAGGTGGAAGAAAAGGGCGAAGAGTCCATCATCATACCCACCGGCGGATTCAAGATTATCATTCCCTATCTCACCATTGCATCCATTCTTTACAAAAAACCGGCCTATTATATTTATGAAGAATCACAGACACCTCTGGAACTGCCTGCCCCTCCCCTGAGTGTGGATGTTCCGGCATTCCGTTCTGTTCTTGTCCTGCTGGAAAATATTATCGGACTGAATATGAAAGAGGCCGGGCCTTATTACAAAGCTATGCCCACGGGTTTTCAAAGTCTGGTTTATATAAATGAAAACGGACAGTTTGCCTATACAGCCTTTGGTGAGCGGCTGAAAAAAACATTCACTCACCAAACCGGTGTTTCCCCTGTCACTCTCAGAATTTCGGAAAACAGTCTGATCCCCTATCTGGATACCAACCGGGAAAAATTCATAAAAATGTCCCGTCTGGGAGAAACGGTCTGGATGGGTGACAAAGCCCCGGAAATGGCAGACCATGCCCGGCATCATCATACCAGTCTTTTTGCCTATACCGAACTTCTGCTCCTTCCCATTCTCAAACATCATCCTTTTTTGCTTCCGGAAGAGTTGTTTCTGTTTCTGGGCATGGTGTATCTGCATGACTGCGGACATTCCCTTTGCACGATTCCCGGCAGTGACCGCGAAAACATCCCGCTTCTGCCGACCGAAATCCGCAATTTTCACAATCTGCTGGGTTTTTACCGGCTGCATTCCCCTGCATTTCACAGCACTTTGCGGAGACAGGGAATTGAACCTGATCCGGATGATCTGTTGAATATTGCCGGAGTTTCCGTATATCACCGCAAAAAAATGCCTTTGCTTTCCGGTTCCTGCACTGCTCCTGACGGAACTGTTTTCGGGCCGGTTTCGCAAAAGCAGGATATGATGCATGATGGTGTGAACATACCCGGAAACCGACTGGCACTTCTGATTTCTCTGTTCCGTATCGTTGATGGAATGGACAAGCAGCTGGGCAGAGCAGGTGATGCAGTTGAAATCACCATGAAAGCTGAAGCGGTTCTGTCTGATCTTCCTTATCTGCGGGACAGAGTCAAACGGATGGAAATGTTTATGAAGCAGAAAGGTTTCAAAAAAGCCGGGCAGATCGCAGACAGATTTTTTGAAGAAATTGTGGAAGATTACGGATTAAAGGAAAAAGCGGTTTCTTCTTCAGGGGATATGGCTTGTTTGCGGAAAACCTGCAGAGGATGCCATCAGCCCGAATGTATTGCTCAAATCCGATCTCCGGGTCATTTTTCCGAAGAACCTTACTTTCTTAAACTGAAAAAGGAACTTGCACGGAAAAAACTGGAAGACTGTCTTCCAGTTGTATGGGACTACTTGGAATCACGGGTAAAATTCTTTTTCCATGCTTTGCAGCCTTCTTATTATTATACAGATTTGCTGCTGGGTATGCCCCGTGTCAGTCACAAACTGCTGAACAGCATGAGATATATTACGATCAATTATCCGGAAAACAAAGACATTTCCGGTTCACAGGAAAAAATCCGGAACATCTGGAAAGAAGTCGGTTTATGGATTAAGCAGCATTTGCCGGAACATGCCCTGGAAAGAAAAGTGCTGAATGCCGGACTTGCAGAACCGGAACAGGTGGTCTGCGGCATCCGTGATGAATATTGCAGCAAAAAGAATTCGGAAGTGGCACAAATCCTGCGCAATGCCGGTATTGTCATTGAATTTCAGTATAAAGGAGAAACTGTATCATGCTGGAAATAAACAAAACAGAACAGTCAGAAACAGGTGAATCCTGTCCATCTTTCTGCCTGCCGAATTTTCCTGTCACCCGTGTGTCTGTCCGCCTCACAGCCGCCACCGCCATCCCCCTCCCCCATTTCCCCGGTTCTGTGTTCCGGGGCGGGTTTGGGATGGCTTTGCGCCGGGCCTGCTGCACCATGAACCGGCAGGACTGCAAAGACTGTATGCTTCGCACTTCCTGCGTGTATGCCTCTGTGTTTGAAACACGGGGCGAGCAACTGTCCGGAGATTCCTATCAACTTTCGGACGCGCCCCGGCCTTTTCTCATTGAACCCCCTTTTCCAGTATATGAACCACTGCGCGCGGGAGACAGTTTTGAATGCGGTCTGGTGCTCATGGGAACCGCTGTGGAGCAGCTCCCCTATTTTGTTTACGCATTTTCCAAACTCGGTCAGGCAGGAATCGGGCCGGATCGGGGAAAATTTCGGATTGCGGAAGTCACAGCCGAAACAGAACAGGGGGAGATACAGATATTTGACGGAGCAAAAGACTGTTTTGTCAATCCGGTTCCGGTGCGGCAGATGGAGGATTTTTTTGCTCCTGATCCAAGACAGGATTCTGTCAAACAGCCCTTAATCCCCTCTCAGTATGGGAATGAGAATCTGACAGCCCTGCCTCTCAAAAGGGGATTGGAGCAGGATTCTGTCACCCTCACCTTTCTCACGCCTACCCGTATCAAAGATCAGGACAGACTGACCAAATTTCTGCGTTTTGAACTGCTCATGCGCAATCTGCTGCGCCGTATTTCCATACTCACTGATCTGTGCACAGGAAACCGGTTTCAGGCAGATTTCAAGGAACTGATCCGCAAAGCCGGGGAGATTCAGACAGTTGAACCCCATCTGCACTGGTATGACTGGAAACGCTATTCCGCACGCCAGCATGACAGCATGAAACTGGGCGGATTTCTGGGAACAGTCACCTATCACGGAGATTTGTCACCCTTTATGCCCTTTCTCCGTATCGGGGAATATCTGCACATCGGCAAAGCCTGCACATTCGGACTGGGGAAATATAATGTTAAATGCTGAATGTTTAATGGTGAATGGTAAATGGTAAATGGTGAATGGTGAATAATTTGCAATTCATAATTCATAATTTACAATTTACAATTCACAATTCACCATTCACCATTATAAATCTGGAGGGAAATGTGAATTACAAAATCTTTATTGACGAAACCGGGAATTTTGCAAAAAAGACAAGGGCGCAGCGCCATACGGATTTTATCGCGGGATGGGTCTGCAGGGAAAAATTCACTTTTGTGCTGAAAAATCTGCTGGTGCAGACAGCGGAACCTTTTAACCGGGAGATCCGGGAAAATGATGGAGATGATTTTATCCTGAAAATACCGGATCATCTGCATTTCATTCCTCTGCACCTGCCGGAAAAGCGGATTAAAAAAGATCAGCATATCAAAGTGCCGGAAGCCAAAGTTCGTGATATGATTTCTGCGATTTTTGCAGCCATTGAAAAGGATGTGCTTCTGGTTTTCCGTTCTTACGGATTTCCCCGTTATTATGCAAATGAACAGGCTGCCTATCTGGAAATTCTGCGCGCGGCTGTTCTGCAACTGCTGGATGATCTGCCTCTGCAAAGGGATGACCGGGTGCATATTGTCATTGCCGCGCGGCGGATCAAATCTCTCATGGGAGAATACGGATATACCAATATCCGGCAATATGAAACATACCTGTGTGAAAGCCTGAAAAAGGAAATCTCCGAATCCTTCCGTTCCAAAAACATGGGGCTTCCCCATATCACAGTGGAGGACGCGCGGGAGTCCGCAGAACTGGCTGCAGCGGATCTGTTCTGCGGCGCGCTGCGCTGGGCTGATTATGATTATCTGCACGCATACAAAAACAGCGGAAAAGTCAGGGAATACAGCATTCACAGCGCGTTCATCCATATTCCCAACCGCAGCGTGCCGAGGATTGCCTATATTTTTGAAAATGATCCGGTAATGGGACTGATACAGGGCTTTTTGCATCTGGCACAGAATCCGGGCAATGCGGAAATGGAAAACGCGCTCCGCTCCATGTGTGCAAAACTGACAGATGAGGACAAAAAGGATTTTGCCAAAGAACTGGAATACATGCTGCATGAAAAAGTCACGGCTGATCCTTACCGTTACCGGAATCTTGATGCTTTCCTGCATCTTGCGGATGAAATTGACCGTTTTTTTACGGAAAAACATATCCGTGCGGTCACGTGGAAATACCGGATACGCATTATGAGTCACAAAGGCGGAACCGATATTGAAACTGTGCGCGGGTATCTGAACCTGCTGGATAAGGACGGCGCGGAAATATGGGGCAGTATGTACCATGCTGCGCAGGAAAGGCTGGAAACCCTGCTTTTCATTGTGCAGCCCGCTGCGTTCAATGTGTTCCGCTTTGATGCGGTGGAAGCGTATCTGAGTGAGGAAATCCGCAAATATGAAACCCTGTTTCCGGATAAAAGACAGACAGATGAAACACGGGCAAAACTGGAGGGAACCATTGGACAGATGTACGGTTTTCTCTGTGATTTTCCCGATGGAGAGGCTTTTTTTGAGGATGCGCTGCTGTATCTGCAAAAGGATTTGGCCCATTGCAGAAAACATTCCCATACCTGGTTTCAGGCAGCCGGATACCTGACATCCCTGTATTTCAAAAAAGGGGATTATGCCAATGCGCTGCAATCCTTTTTGCAGGAAACCCGGTCGGAAAACCGGACTGAGGAAGAGGTTTTTGATCTTTCCAAACAGGATTTGTTCTGCTCCAAACAGGGGGATTTTTTTCTGCTGCACAGACTGTATCTCTGCGCTTTGGGTCTGAAAAACGGCAAAACCTTGATTGGAGAGGATTATCTGGCAGAAAAGCTGCTCACGGGAGAAAACCGGAATCAGTATCCGGTCTTCCTGAGTGTCAAATGGCTGGGCGTGATATATGCTCTCAAAGGAAACTGGGAGCGTGCATGGGATTTGTTCACCAGTGTGGATACTTCACGCACGGAAAATTTCACTTTGGATGTCCTTCGTCTGCCCATCCGGATTCTTGCCCATCTGTCAGCACGGAAACTGGGGAAAAAGAGTGATTTGGATCTGGAAAAGGATTTGCGGGAACTGGAAAAACGTATGCCGGGCATCCGCAGCACCCTGAAAAAACTGGGACTGGAAAACTACAGAAATTACAATGATGCTTGGGATGTTTATGAAATTGCACGGATAATGCCGTTTTATTATTCGTAACATTATGAAGGGAATGGGGAATTGTGAATTGTAAATGGTGAATTATAAATTGTAAATGGTGAATTATAAATTGTAAATGGTGAATTATAAATTGTAAATGGTGAATTGTGAATTGTAAATGGTGAATTGTGAATTGTAAATGGTGAATTATAAGTGTTCAATGTTTAATGCAATAATTCACCATTAACCATTCACCATTAACCATTCACCATTTACCATTAACCATTAACCATTAACAATTCACCATTTACCATTCACCATTCACCATTCACAATTCAAAGTTATGAATCTTTATCTTATTTTCAATCACAGTCTTACACCGGAGCAGGAAACCGATGCGCGCCGGTCCATGGGCGCGGAGCAGATTCTTGAACTGCCAAAGGAGTTGAAACCTCTGTGGTCTCAGGTTCCTCCTGATTTGCCGGAAATTGCAGCGCATGTGAAACCTGTGCAGAACTGGCTTCTTACCTGTGCGAAACCGGGAGATTATCTTCTTATTCAGGGAGATTTCGGGGCCTGTTTCCTGCTGGTGAATTTTGCATTTGCACATGGCTTTGTTCCGATTTACGCAACCACAGGCAGAAAAGTGACCGAGGAAATGCAGCCGGACGGCAGTATCCGTGTCACGCGGCAATTCCGCCATGAACGGTTTCGGAAATACGAAATTTAATGGTGAATGGTGAATGATGGTTTGTCCTGATCTGTCCCGTAGGGACAGCAGAGAATAGCCCGGCATTTTAATGCCGGGACATGATTACAAACCTGTACGAAGTCCCTCCGGGACGACAGAAAAAATATCCGGTGAGTTCTGCCGTCCCTGCGGGACTTCATCGGTATTATGTCCTTTACCCCGGCAGTAAACTGCCGGGCTATTTTCTTTTGTCCCTCCGGGACAAAAGGAAACAATCAAACTGTCCTTTACCCCGGTAGTAAACTGCCGGGCTATTTTCTTTTGTCCCTTCGGGACAAAAGTAATACCAATTCTCCATTGAAAATATACTTATACCATTACCTGAAACATTTGCAGAGGTTCAGATTCATATCTGAATTCCGAACAGAAAAACTCTGTGTCACTCTGCGGAAACTCTGTGTTAATCTGCGGTTAAAATCCGCCCGGCAGAATTACCAAAATATTTTAAGTATCGGTATATGATTCAGTTTCCCGCAGAGGACACAGAGGAAATAATTCACCTTATTGTATAAATTCAATAGAGAATCGGTATAAACAATCAAACAGTAAACAAAGGGGGAATGATGTCAAAAGTCTATCTTTCGTTTTTGGGAACCAATGATTATCTGCCCTGCACGTATTATCAGGGGGATCAGTCCCGCAAAAATATCCGCTTTGTGCAGGAGGCCACGCTGGCATTTCATTGCCGGGACTGGACTGCGGAGGATCGCATTCTGATTTTTCTCACAGACGAGGCTTTGAAGGCCAACTGGAAAGACAACGGCCATATGGACAGGAGAACGGGCCAGCCGCTGGATCGCAAAGGGCTGGAGCGGTGCATTCAGGATTTGAAACTGACATCAGCTTTTACGCCTGTGCCTATCTGCACCGGGAAAAGTGAGACGGAAATATGGGAAATCTTTGACACCATGTTCTCCCATCTCAATTCCGGTGATGAGGTGATATTTGACATTACCCATGCGCTGCGCTCCATTCCCATGCTCGCTATTGTGGTTCTCAATTATGCAAAAGTGCTGAAAAATATCCGCATTCTTGGCATTTATTACGGGGCTTTTGAGGTGCTGGGCAGTCTCAGGGATGCGGAAAACCTTAAGGTGAATAAGCGCAAAGTCCCGGTTTTTGATCTCACGGCCTTTGATCTGCTTACAGACTGGGCTTTTGCCATTGACCGTTTTACCGGTTCCGGGGATGCGGAACCTGCCAAAAACCTGGCCTTGAAAACCCTAAAACCGGTACTGGCCGCAACACAGGGAAAGGATGCCACTGCCTCGGCTCTGCGGGGGTTTACCTTTGCGCTTTCGGATTTCACCAAATCCATTTCCACCTGCCGGGGGCCGGATATTCCCCATGAAGTGCTGAAACTCAAGGAGCGGCTCCGGGCCTGTGCGGATGTGGAACTCATCCGGCCCCTGCTTCCCCTGCTCCGGCGCATTGAGAAACGCATGGCGGATTTTCAGGACAATCCGGTTCTCTGCGGCATTGAGGCGGCACAATGGTGTCTGGATCATAACCTGATTCAGCAGGGATATACGATTTTGCAGGAATTTCTCATCTCCCATTTTATTTTGCAGATCGGAGAGGATCCCATGGTGCTGATAAACCGGGAACTGGTCAATCAGGCCGTGTATATTCATATCAATGAGGTGCAGGTGCGCAGATGGAATCCCAAAGCTGCTGAGAATGCGGAACTGGTGCGCAGATTTCTGGATTATTTTGACAATGTGAAACCCCTGATATATTCCCTGCGTTCCATGGGACAGATCCGCAATGATCTCAATCACGCGGGTTTCAGAGACCCGCGCATGAAGGCCAAAGATTTTGAAGAAAATCTGAGAAAAACCCTGCAGGAAATCAAGGCATTTTTTGGGCTGAATACGGAATGATTGATGCTGATCTCGTTCCTGCGCGGAGCGTCGATGCCATTAAGTTAAGATGAACCGGGGTATTCAGTTCGTAGGGTGGGTGTAGCGGAGCGTAACCCACCACAACCTGTCAATGGTGGGTTACGCTCCGCTGCACCCACCCTTGTATGTTGGAGTTGAGTTGAG
>CAZHPS010000043.1:0-22807 GCA_964534335.1 uncultured Desulfobacterales bacterium | reverse complement strand
TCGCTGAGTTTTTCCGGAGCCTTTTTGACGCCGAAAGCCTCGTCAATTTTATTTTTGAGTTCAACGCTGTCAAAGGGTTTGGCAATATAACTGCTTACACCCGCGTCCATGGCTTTCTGCTGCTGTTTTTTGTCCCCCTGGCCTGTGGCCATGATAAACGGCATCTGCCTGTACTTTTCATCTGACCGTATCCACTTCAGAAGCTCAAAACCGTCTTTTTCAGGCATATTCCAGTCGCTGATGACAATATCAATCCGTTCCATCTCCTGAAGCTTCTGTATGGCTATATCCCCGTTTTCGGCTTCGATAATATTTTTAAACCCCAGGGTATCCAGCGTCTTTACTTCGATATTGCGCATAACGGCAGCATCTTCGACCAGCAGGATCGTTATATTTTGGGGATCAATGGACATGTCTTTTCCTCCGCTTACCTTTGTTTGTTTTGTTATATTCCTTCTACCGCTTCGGAGTTCTCTGCCGCCGAACCATAAATCCGTATGGTTATAATAATGGTATTTTTACACCCGTTCAATCAATTTTTTGTATCAAAAAATGCCGGGTGTCAGGTTTCAGGTCTCAGGTCTCAGGAATTATGACAATTTTTCATGTTTTGCCCCTGAGCATATTTATGAAAATTTTGCTGCCCTCACAGATTTGCGCCCTGTCCCCTGTCCGGCCGGGAATGCAGTTCTGTGATGGAACAGGCATTTATTTCAGACGGACAAAATATCCGGGTTTTGCGACTGTATCTCCCACAGGCATTCCCTCGGCTTTGCCGACAAAAACGGCTGTGAGGATCATTTCCCCGGTTTTGGGTCCGGGGACATAAAACTGCTGACCGTATTTTCCCTTAATGACTTCCCCTCTGTCAAACACCTCAAACCGGTCACCATCCCTTATCCCTGTTTCCCTGCCGCAGGAAAGCAGGATTTTCCCGTCTGCAAAAGCTGAAACATAACCCTGCCAGGGCTGTTTCCCGATTGAGCCGCATACTTTTTCCCCGCCTTTTCCGGCAATATTCTCCAGAATGTCCCTCATTTCATAAATACCGGCCGCATTCCGGGCTTTGATGGCATCGTATTCCGCTCCGTCCACTTCCTTTTCCAGAACAATGCTTTCATCGAGCAGTTTTGCGCCCGTACCAGTGTCATATACCACAATATCGGCCCGGACTGTTCCGAAATAATGCGTATCCCGGAAAAGCAGAATTCCTTTTTCCCTTTCATACGAGTCTGTATCTGTGACAGTCATCATCACAACTGCGTTCAGTCCTGCATCCGATCCCAGGCGGGCCAGAGCCAGATTGTCAATGCCGCCTGTCTCATTCCGCAGCAGTTGGCTTATTTGGTCAGGATATGCCGGATCTTCGGGTTTGACAAGAAAAATATCCCGGCAATCCCCTTCCAGAACATCTGAAAAACCCTTTTCCACAGCCGCTGCAATATCCTCTTTTCCGATAAAAGTCCGGTTTTCCGGCTTTATCACTGCCACTTTTTTTTTCAGATGGCTGCCGGTAAAGGGCAGAGACTCTGCCATTTTGGCGGCCCGGTCTTTTACTGTGGAAACAGCCGAACATCCTGCCAGCACAATCCACAGGGCCAGGCACAAAAAAACGGAGATTTTTCCCATTCCCTGTGCGGATCTTTTTTTGGTGTGATACATCAGTTTTTCCCTTCATATATTGCTGTTACCCGTGTGGCAATGCCGCCTCTGGCTGTGAAATACCCAATAACCTCCATGCGCTTGGGGGCAAGAACCTCTGCCAGATCATCCAGAATCCGGTTGACAGCATGTTCATAGAATATGCCCACATTCCGGTATTGCAGAAAATAATATTTTAATGATTTCAGCTCAATGATTTTTTCTCCGGGCCGGTATTTTACAGTTATGGTTCCAAAATCCGGAAGCCCGGTCATGGGACATACGGATGTGAACTCAGGCTGGGAGATTTCAATATCCACATCCCGTCTGCCGCTGTATTCATAGGCTATCGGAACAAGCAGATCGTTTTTGACAGTATCCGGTGCAGACCGGGGCATCTGATTCATATGCAGTGATTCCTTGTTTACAATGGTTATGCAATTTTTTCAAAAATTTGTCATTCAGACAATTTGCGTCTCTGCCATTAGGCAGTGCTTTGTCAGTTTTGATGTTGTGCGTTTTAACCGCAAAGAACGCAAAATCTGCAATCACAGATTCAATGCTGACAAAGCACTGGAGAGATCCTGAAATGTCAGTTTGGCACTCATCCGCTCCTTATCGTAACAGCACTGACGCAAAGCATGGGAAAATAAGCAGGTTTCCATATATTTTCAGACATAATTTTTTCCGAAAAACCGGATTTTTCGGAAAAATCCGGTTTTTTAAATACACGAAGGCTGATTTCTGAAAATAAATATCCCATATCAGTTCAGGCACAGGCTGGAAGCTATGCTGCTTTTTTGGGATATTTTTTTCTGGAAATCACCGAAAATTTTTGGCTGAGTACTTATTGCGAACCGGGTCAGCCTCTGTCATCAATGGGCACGTAATCCCGTTTCAGCGGTCCGGTATATATCTGCCTGGGCCGGTTGAGTTTGCCTTCAGGATCCTCCATGCTTTCCTTCCACTGTGCAATCCAGCCCGGAAGCCTGCCGATGGCAAACATCACAGTGAACATCTCAGTGGGAATCCCTATGGCCCTCAGCACAATGCCGCTGTAAAAATCCACATTGGGATACAGATTGTGCGAGATGAAATACTCATCATTGAGTGCGATATCCTCCAGAGTCTGGGCAATATCGAGCAGCGGATCATTGATATTGAGTTTTGTCAGAAGCCGGTCACAGATCTTTTTCATAATTTTGGCACGGGGATCATAGGTTTTGTAAACCCGATGCCCGAAACCCATGAGCCGGAAAGGATCTTTTTTGTCCTTTGATCTTTCCACAGCATCATTGATGGAAATTTCTTTTCTGTCAATTTTTTCAAGCATTTCAATCACAGCCTGATTCGCGCCCCCGTGCAGAGGCCCCCACAGCGCGGCAATGCCTGCGGAAATGGAGGCATAAAGATTGACCCTTCCGCTTCCCACCACCCGGACTGCCGATGTGGAACAGTTCTGCTCATGGTCTGCATGGAGAATCAGGAACACACTCAGCGCGTTGACCACATCCGGATCAATTTCATAGGGTTTCACAGGTGAATGGAACATCATATTCAGAAAATTCTCACAATATGAAAGATCCGGCCGGGGATAGACAACCGTATGACCCCTTGAAATTTTGTATGACATGGCCGCCAGCGTCCTGACTTTGGAAATCAGGCGGGTGACGGTCATATTGATCTCTTCCTGCGTTTCTTCCAGGTAGGGATAAAAACTTTTCAGCGCATTGACCATGGATGACAGTATGCCCATAGGATGGGACTGCCGGGGATAGCTTCCGAAAAACTGACGCATATCCTCATGCACCAGGGAATGGTCATTGAGCATTACGGAAAAACGGGTAATCTGCCTGCGGGTGGGTAACTGGCCGTTGATCAGCAGATAGGCCACCTCCCGGAAACTGGACTGCTCGGCCAGTTCTTCAATGGGATAGCCCCGGTACCGGAGAATTCCCTTTTCCCCGTCCATAAAAGTAATGGCACTTTTGCAGCACCCGGTGTTCACAAAACCGGGATCCAGGGTGATCAGTCCGGTTTCTTTGCGCAGTTTTGAAATATCAATGCCTTTTTCGCCTTCGGTGCCTTCGATAACAGGCAGTTCAAAAGTCCTGTCACCCCAGACCAATCTGATGCTTTCCGTCATTCTTTTCCTCTCAACTTTCTGAAATAATAGACTGTTGTACCAAAAATCCCGAATCATTTCTTTGGCTTTTTCATCTTCCGGGATTGCCGGTCTCTGTGTAAAAGATATTTCATACCTGAACATACGGCTGTGGTCAAGCCACTCATTGCCTGACCTGTGAATTTTCAGTTCCGGAAATTCACCTGCTCCGGCCTGATGCCTGCAAAAAAGATCCTGCCTTTTTCCGGCTCCGGGGCATTCTGTGCAGAAAAAGCAGAATATCCCCATTTGCCCGGCTAGTACATGACCACGTTGAATTTTATATATTCCCCTCTTGAGAGGGGCAGGGGTGTGTTCAGCACGGGGAACAGACACACCCCCTGCCCCCTCTCAAGAGGGGAATTGATACCATAAAATCCAAATTGGTCGTGTACTAGCCGCCTCATTTATCGGCACTCCCTGCGGGCGAGAAATTTTTTTATCCCTGTACAGGACAGCATCTTCAGTGTATCACATCCCCTATTTCCGTCAACCGCTGTAATTTTGGCAGTTATCTCTGAATTTACACGGCAAAAATGTTTTTTAAAGCAGGCAAAGAAAAATTTTTTGACAGTGGGTCAAACTGGCTGATAATGTCTTCCCTTCCGGGATTCCGGTTTGTTTTTCAATTTTTATGTAATAATTTCAATCTATGCGGATTTTTCCGGCACCGGTGTCAGACTCAGATCAGCGGATTTGGCCCACTGCCGGTTTTTTAACTTCGAACCGTTATTATTACAGAAAAACCTGTATGTCAACCATATGGGTTGACCTGTCCCATATGGCATTGTATAAACTGTTTCAGAAACTCTGTACCGCGTGCTGTCCGGTGTACAGGCAGCGGTGAGATCGCTTATCCTCCGGGTTTCAAACCCGTCCCAAGTCTGATCCGCCGCGACCATTCAACGGATTTTGCCATTTGCTGTTTTTTTATGTCAGACTCAGGTTGTATAAAACCGCTTTCAAAACATGGGAATACTGTTTTTATGTCCAAATCCTGTTTTTTCCTTGCAGTCCGTGTGTTCCGCTGTTAAAAAAACAGATATTCCCTGATTTCTGAAAGCGGTTTGCTAAGCAGGGTTCCATAAATTTTCGGGCATAAAATTTTCAGAAAAACCGGATTTTTCGGAAAAATCCGGTTTTTTGAATACACGAAAATTTTTGTTTGCCTACTTATCAAACCTGCTTTCTCAGGGTCGCTGCCTGAATCAGGATTGCAACTGCATAACGCCCAAAAACAAATCAAAGATACGGAAGGCCCATGAAGGATTCACGCACTCCGGAAATACACATTGATACTGTTCAGAAAAAAGCTGTGGAAGCCATGATTGCCATGAACGCGGCCATCCGCACCATGCATCTGTATCCCCTCACCAGTGCAGCATGTACCAATTCCATTGACAAGGTATACGGGGTTTTCCTGACTGTACTGGAACAGACAGAGGAACTGGTTTTTGCGGAATCGGAAAAACGGCTGCTTATCTGCGGCCGGCCCCTGAATGAGGCTGAAATGCAGAAACCCCAGGTATCGGCCTTTCTTGATCTGCTTCTGAATTTCGGGATCAGGGAAATTTCCGTCAAAAAGGGCATGGAAAAAGAGGAGTTTGCAAAATTCCTTGCAATCATCGGGACAAATCCGGTAAAAATCCGGGAGGCCGGGGGCCTGAAAAAACTGTTTGCAGAAAATGCTTTCCGGCATGTGCGCATGGATGACAAAATTTTTGTTTCACAGGAAAAAGAGCAGGATTCCCCTGTAAAGCAGAAAATTGAAATCGGACAGATTTACGGCCCGATGGTGGAAACTCTGGACAGCATACTGGATGGGGAAAACAAAAACCGGGTCTCCAGATGTCTGGCATCGTCCATTGTCAAAAAAGATGAGGATTTTCTCACCACAGTACTGGTACAGAAAACAGATGGGGATATGGGACGCCGGCTTTTTCACCATCTCATTGATGAGATGGATGATAAGCAGTTTGAAAAACTGGTGTTCCGTTTCCGGCAGATGATTGCTGACGAGGCATCTGCTGAAAAAAACAGCACAGATAAGGAAGTCATCCGGCAGGCCATCAGGAATATGCTGAAAACAGAGAAAGGGGAACATCTGCAGACCCGGCTCCGGGAAAAAAGATCACAGGAACATGCCAGGAAAATTCAGCAGGCAGCACGTCTGCGCGCAGGACTTGACAGCATTCTCAATGACAAAGATGACGCGTTCAAAGATCAGGAACTCATGGAGTTTCTGCCCGGGGCAGTGAATCTCCTGTTTGAACAGAGACAGAACACTGCGGCTGAAAAACTCATTGATCGGATGGGAGATGGTCTGCTTTCCAGGGATCCCCAAATCAGTCAGCCGGTATCAAGGGCTTTGTCAGTTATTTTTCAGCAGAGTCCGCGGGAACGCAGAAGTATGCTTGTCCGCAGACTTTCCTACAATCTGTCCGACTGGGTGAAAATAGAAAGCAATATCAGTCCGGAATATGAAAGCATATGCGTCTGTCTGAAAAATCTGGCACGTGCCATGATCTGCAGACAGCGTCTGCATGAATGCGTTCATATTGTTGAATCCCTGCATACAGCCTGCTGCGGAAAAAAACCGGAAGATGGAAACCGTCTGCCTGGCCGGGATCTGCTCCGGGAACTGGGAGCGGATGATGTAATGGAAATTCTGATGACCGGGTTCATGTCCGATGATACAGAGCCGCGCAGGCAGAGCGGGCTGATTCTGACCCTGCTGGGAGCTGTTGCAGCCAAATCCCTGCTGACACTGCTGAAAGAAAGCGGAAACCGTTATGAAAGAGCCAGAATACTCAAAGCAGTCTCAGATATGGGCGGGGCTGCAATCCCCTGTCTGGAAGAGCAGATCCGGCAGGGAAAACCCTGGTTTTATATGCGGAATCTGATTCTGCTCTTTGGAAAAACAGGAAACGCCTCCCATCTGGATATACTGCTGCCCTTTCTCAAAGCCAAAGATCTGCGGGTGCGGAGGGAATGTCTGAACAGCATTTTTCTCATTGGCGGGGACAGGCGGGAGGATATTTTTATTTCCCTTCTTCCTGAAGCGGATGATCAGATGAAAAGCGATATGGTCAGATTCCTGGGACGAATGAAAAGCGGCAAAGCAGTTCCTGTTATGCTTGAAATTCTGGAATCCAGATCCCTTGTTTCCTCCAGACTCAGAAATGCTCTGGAGGAAAATATCTGTATGGCATTGGGGGCAGTTGGAACATCCGAAGCGGTTTCTGCCCTGCAGAATATCGCGGGTTCCGGTGGGAAAAAGGGATTTATGGGCCGCAGTTCAGATGCACACCGCCTGAAAAACACAGCGGAAAAAGCATTGCAGTTGATGGAAAAATCCGAACAGTAATTCACATTATTATGATTCACTGTAATTTTTTGACAGTGGCTCAATCCTGATGATCGTTTTTTAACGTAAAGCTCAGCGGTTCGGTTTTGCGGAGCGTAGCGGAGCAAAACCGAATCCGCTGGAGCTCAGGGTTATGCCTTTTTGAATATAGGCAGCACTATAATGTTACGGATTTGCTTCTTTGTATTTTTGCTGCCACTTTATATACCGGTGCTATTTCATATTCTCTTAAAAACCGATTCATCGCACGTATTTTTTCTTTGGGTGTTCCGGGTTTGATTCCTTCTCTGTTCGCTATCTGATCCCACATATCCAACAGTTCATCTGTCGGATAACCCTTGTAATTTAATGGTAAGTTCATTTTTTTCATCTTCCGAACCTGCCTTTCTTATCAGTTCAATAATGATTTTTGCCTCAGCAAATGTCAGATTTTTTGAAATTTCCTTCGCTTTTATCGGAATACCTGCATTCTTCAGCGCCTTTTGCATAGAACTTATTATCTGCGGCGGAACAGCTAATTTCGTGTTGCCGAAATATCCGGCAACGGCTTTCACGGGTATTCCGATCTTATCAAGCGTTCTGATTATTGAGGCTGCCGAACCGCCGGTTGTGAAAATATCGTCTATAACAATCACTTCCCGATTCTCAGAAACTGCTTTTAATACTTCGGAATTAAATGCTTCATAAATTCTCGGATGGAAAACTCTTTCAAAGGGTCTGACCTGTTTCGACTGACGTTCATGCAAAACGTCAAAATATATCTCACCTATCAAGAATATTCCGCCGAATTCTTTTGATAATTTTTCTGCAAGGCTGACAGGATGAACATTAGACATTTTCGGAAATAAGAATTATCTTTAGAGAGCCGAAGGTTTCCGGCATATCATAAACCCCTCATTTTGTGCAAAGGATTCAACAGTATGATATTATTATACGAAAATGTAAAAAACAGACCGTCAGAAATTCTCTCTCTGACAGGTCTCACGAAACCCGAATTCGACTCTCTGCTGCCGCTTTTTGAAAAAGCGGAAGAGGAGTATCTCAGAGAGACATATATAAAAGGTAAAGAACGGGAACGGGCCCCCGGAGGCGGCCGTAAACCGAAACTTCGGACTGCCGCGCAGAGGCTGTTCTTTATCCTTTTTTACCTGAAGACTTATCCTCTTCAGCAGGTCATCGCCGTCCTCTTCGGAATGAGCCTGAGTCAGACAAATATTTGGATTCACAGGCTTTCCAAGGTTATGAAAAAGGCGATCGGCGAGGGATCGTACCTGCCTGAAAGAGATCCCGCCGCTTCGGAAGAGGCTCTGAAAGAATGCCCCGGACTTTCCTTTGTCATTGACGGAACCGAAAGAGAAATACAGCGTCCGAAGGAACCGGAAAAACAGAAAATTTTTTACAGCGGCAAAAAAAAGGCACATACGGTGAAGAACATTGTCATCGCCGACGCGTGCAGCAGAAAAGTCATATATCTCAGCGGCACGTATGAGGGAAAAAAGCACGACAAAAAAATCTGCGATGGGGAAAATCCGGCTTTTCCCGGGGGCAGCACGGTTTTCAAAGATACCGGATTTCAGGGATATGAACCCGCAGACACAGTCTGTCATCAGCCGGAAAAAAAACCCCGGGGAAAAGAACTGCCGGCTGAAGATAAGATTTTCAATAAGATGATTTCGGGGGTCCGTGTCATCGCGGAGCATGTCATCGCCGGCGTGAAACGTCTCCGTATCGTCAAAGACGTGCTGCGTAACACGAAAGAGGGGTTCGCCGATCCTGTCATGGAAACCGCCTGCGGACTGCATAATCTCAGAGTCACTTTCAGGGTTCCGAAACATCCGAAAAAAGACCCGGAGCCGCTATGGCACTGATTCCTTATTTCCGAAAATGTCTATTGTTTTTTGAAGAACTCGGCACAGAGATAAACAGTGTATTTTCAGGATGATCAATCTGTTTTTTAAGCTCATCCGTTTGTTCATCCGACCAAAATTTTTCTGCAAAACGATCTGCCGCCTCTTTATCACCTTTTTCCTTTCCTGCAAGCCAGTCAGTGTCATTTTCTGTAATTTTTATATTGGTTTTCCGAGTTTTTACGACCCCTTTTACTTTTTCTAATTCACCGGAGATGCTTTCTTCCGGGCTTATTTCTTCATAAAATACCGTGTCTGTTTTCATTTCATCTGTCTTTTATCACTGCGTAATTTATTATCACTATATTTCTATTATATCCCATCTTTCGATAGTTTTTTCTTAACAAATTGATTTAATTTGATGAAAAATTTTATCTCATCATATCAGATCATTAAATTGAACTATCGAAAAATGGGTTATCTCTTTAAAATTATAATATTTTCTCTTAATTTTTTCAATAAAGTTCATTAAAAAAACTCTTTTGTATTATTAGTACTATTTATTAACATGGTTTGTGATTTCAATTTAAATTACAAGGGTATAACGATAATAATAAGCGGCGGGGCGGAGTCTTCGTAAGTGAGTTGCCCGGAGCATTTCTTAATATACAATATCCACAACTTTCACCAACTTTTCCGTTTGCTGTACAATAACCGGCTGGCGCATAACATGTCCATTCTCCTGTCGTTTTGAAAGTAACAGCCACGCTATTGTTATACGGATTTTGAAATTGAAATCCTGATTCTGACTGTGCCTGCACTTCAAATGATTCGCCTGCAAATACCAACCCAAAAGGCAGACTGAGTTGTGCAGGGTGGGTGCAGCGGAGCGTAACCCACCATTGGTATTTGAAAATTCTCAAAAAATGGTGGGTTTCGCTTGCGCTGCACCCGCCTACTTACTGGTTAGTTTTATATAAGTGTACCATTGCTCCATATTTCATATTCGCTTATATCAATATCTTCGTTCCATACTAGTGCATAGCCCCCTGTATCTACCTGTACATTCTTAAAAAACGCCGGATTTTTAAGAGCGGAGAACATTTCTTGGTTCAGTAGATGAGTCACATCATATCTCCGTTTCTCATTGTTCGAAAAATTTACAAGAAGCGTATGTTCTTCAATTACATTAACTGATTTTATTGTCGGATATTTCATATTTTCACCTATTTCAGAGGAGGAAGTTTCCTGAATTCCTGTGTATTCCAGATTTCCAAAAGTTCAGACTGATAAGCACCTGCCCATTCGAGAATCATTTTTTTTGCCCGGTTTGGCAAATCGCCCTCAATTATTTCAATAGGTTCTATGCTAAAAATGCCATTGTAATCTCCGTATACAGCATGAAAATGCGGAGGAGAATGGTCTCCGAAAAACAGTTTTATTATTATTCCATAAAATCTTGTAATCTCAGGCATATTTTCTTTTTTCCTTTTTATGGTGGGTTTCGCTTGCTCTGCACCCACCCTACTTACTGAATTCACGACCGATCTTCTTTGCCGGGAAAAATATAACGACAATCCCAGCGGTTCGGTTTTGCGGAGCGAAGCGGAGCAAAACCGAATCCGCTGGATCGCCGGGTTATGCCTTAATTTTTATTTTTTATGCTGGATATTATAATCTTTCAAACTTTGGTTTTTGTGGCATAAAAATTGCTTAAACCGTCAGGCAAATGCTTTGGGAACGGGTTATGGGAATCTGTTCCGGTTTTCGAAAAAACCAAAGTTGAAACATTATAGGCAGCAGCTTTTTCTTTACGGCCATGAGAATGGACGATATCAAAGCTTTCATCACCTAAAAAGATTTCTCCGCAATGTGTACAGACATCGTGCGGAATATTGTGAATAATTCCTTTTTGGGGATGCTGTAAAACGGTATGATGCTCTAATTTTCCGCCGCATAAAGGACATTCGGTAAATTCTTTGTCTTTCATAACACCCTCTTTGATGATATCAGAATATAAAGTTGATTTTCATAGATTTTCCCTTTAGTGTATATCAGAATATTGTCATATGTCGGGCCTTTAATAATGTACAGTTTTTCCTTTTTCCCTGTATAAGGATTTGTACTGTTCAGTACCTTATATATTTCATCTGCATTAAGAATTGATTCATAAACATCTCTTTTATCAAGATTTTCATCCAACTCCAATTCTGCTTTCAGAGTAAATTTAACCTGTCTGTCCAATATCAGTCTTTTAATTTTTTTGAGTCTGGGGTCTATCTGCAACTATATGCCCTCTATAAAAAAGCAATGTTTCTATAAAGTTATCTGTGGAGAAATCAAGCTGTTTACGAAATCATCCTCCACAGCACAAAGGTTATGCCCTAAGTTCGTTATGGTTATGGCAGGTTAATCGGATCAAACCGGTCGGATGTTCGGATTGAATCAATATTTGAAACAGCAACAGTTTCAATGTTAATATCATCTATCCATACCTGTCCTTACCCATATAGAGAAATTTCGAAATTGATGACTTTGCTTTCCTGCGGCACATAAAAAACGGATGAAATCCGTTTCCAGTTGTGCAGGGTGGGTGCAGCGGAGCGTAACCCACCATTGGGATTTGAAAATTCTCAAAAAATGGTGGGTTTCGCCTGCGATGCACCCACCCTGCTTACTGGTTAGACACACATTTGCATTTTTTTTAAGTTTAAATAGTTATGCGTTAAATGATCGAACAACTCTGATAAAAAGAGTATCAAAATAATTATGACAATATATGTGACTGCTTGAGAAACTTATACTCCATGCAGCACCGGATGTCCAGCGATCAGAGGACCAGCAACCTCCCCATCTTTTATCAAAAATGTGATCAATGTACGTTGAATCAGGCTGTTTTTCTGATAGCATCAATGATTTTAATTCTTCAATTGTGGGTAGACGCCAATCACTGTACCCTGCAAATTTTTTGCTGTTTAATTCAGATATGTAATTTTCAACTTCTTCAAATTTCATCCGATTGTCACATCTTGATTTTTGCCACATCAGTCCTGTGGCAAAATCCGTAACAGTCCCATCACCATTATCATTATAATCGTTGTTTATATATTTTTTGGGTCTGAGATTTTCATTCAGATCAAAAATATCTTCATAATTTAAATCAGATACTGTAATCGGATTACTCCGAATGTTGTACTCAGGAATTTTTGTCAATTGCTTTTTATTTTCCTGTTTTGAATTTTTATTGAACTCTTCACTTTTTGATGTCAATTGATCTGAAATAGTATCATGATCTGTTATATTCGCATTGAAGGGTTCCCATATTTTTAAAGGCTTTTCGACACCTTTGACATGATACAGTCCATGATCGTACCATTTTATATTTGCTGAATTAATCCAGCCTGTTGCATTATCCTGAACAGATTCAGAACAAAGAATATGCCCCCCGTTAGCTAAACCTTCTATCCTTGCTGCCCGATTAACAAATCTGCCGAAAATATCTTTTATAATGCCTCCGGCCTGTTCCTTTGCAATCTGTCCCATGTCTATTCCAATTCTTATTTTCAGAAATGGTCTGATAAGGGGGGAATTGAATATTGAATCCTGTATTGAAACCGCACATTCAACAGCATCAGAAGGTTGGAAAAACACCGCAAGTATACTGTCACCGATACTTTTTATATGCAATCCATTATACTCTGAAATAATGGGAAGCAATATTGAATCATGCTTTTCCAAAAGCTCTGTATAACCTTTGTCTCCAAGTTCTTCTCTAAGCTTAGTTGAAGATTCAATATCGGTAAAAAGAATTGTGAGCACAGAAGTATTGAATTTTCGCCTGTAATTGTCAATCCTGTCAATGTCATTATTATCTATTGTAATTTTACCAAAAGATTCCATGAAATCAACATGTTCCTTATTTATTAAGTGTGTCTAATCAGTGATTATGCCTACCCATATCCGCATTTTATGTATAGAACTATATGCTTGCATAAATACTATACTGATTGATCCAATTTTGGTTTTTTTGAAAACCGGGACAATTTCTTATAACCCGGTTCCCAGATGCCTTTGACTGAAGCCTGAAGCAATTTTTGTGCCATAAAAAACCAAAGTTGAAACAGTATATTAAAGAAATGGTGGAGAATATTCTTCCGGAGATTCAAAAACAGGACTGTCTGTTTTATATGGTATTATTATTCTGAAAGTCAAGAGAAAAAAAATGCTTCAGATTCCCTCAGAATTTCAGACAGGTTTTGAAGCCCTTCTGAAAAAAAAGAAGATAGAGGAACCATACCGTCCGCATTATAAAAAATGGCTGCGGTATTATCTGGCTTTCCGCAGCAAATACGGCAGACTGCCTCCCGCCTGTAATACCGATTCTCCATTGACTTGATACTCTCACGGGATGATCCGCATGTGCAAAAAACCGCTCCGCTTAATTTTTGCACTCCTCCGGATTTGCATTCTGTATTGTATAAAATCAATTGAGAATTGGTATAAACCGTTCTGTTTTATTTCTCACAGGCTCTGTTCCTGTCCAATTCTTTTAATAACTGATGTTACGCACACCCGTCATACCGGCGAAAACCGGTAGCCGCAACTGATTGAAAATAGTGGATTCAGGCGTAATCCGGAATGACGGAGAAAGAGAGTGACCCCTGATTTTTAAAATGGCAGTTCCATAATTGTGTTTTTTGTGCAATTTGCATTTAAATTCAGAGGAAAATCAACGGAATTCCAGACGGAAAATGATTTCACCGCCGAAAACGCCGCTGGTATCCTGAAACGCGTTTACCAGCAGGCTTTCCAGAAATTTGTATTCAGTGCTGGCCTTCTGCACAGTTTCTCCGGATCGGGTTTCCACTCCGTATTTCACACTCATCCTCCGGGAAAGCTCTTTTCCCACTGTCACCCGTATCTTACTGTCTTCGTTGGTATCCCCTTCGGTATATCCCAGTTCCAGCGTATCCAGCGCGGTCGCGTCTTTAAGTTTTTCCCCCATTTTTTCTGCCAGCATATCAGCCAGCACCTGTGTCGCAGATGTGGAACTGCCTTCCCCTTTGACCAGTTCCGCAGTTGTTTTGCCCAGAATCAGCAGGGAAAGGATGTCGCCATGCTCTTCCTGTGGGTCAGATCTGAGTTCAAATTTCATATTGTCCGGTGTGCCTGAAACCGCAAGATACACTGTCCAGTCGCGGATTTCAGCCTCTCCCTTCACATCAATGGTGGGTTCAATTTTATAGGGATTGAGAAAGTCGAACACCCCTTTTTCAATCTCAAATTCCCGTGTCTGATAGACAATGGTTCCTGATTCCACTTCGGCCCGTCCGCCAATCAAAGGCTGAACCGGGGTTCCGTACACTTTCAGATCCGGTTTGAGAGTGAGCATTGCCATATTGTTGTCCACCACAAAGGGATTGCGCGATTTGACTGTGATATTCATCTGCATATTTTTCAGAAAAGAGTTGGCTGTGCCGGCATCAGTCCCGGATACAGAGCGTTTTCTCTGCCCAATCTTTCCCAGATTTTCCAGAAGTCCCAGTTTCACATCCTTATAATATTCACCTTCCAGAAGAACAGCCTCGCCTTCCAGCAGGGATTTTTCCTGTGTTCCTTTCAGGGTCAGATGCGTGTTGAACAGAATATCGGCTGTATCCTCAACACTGACAGGAAGCCTGGTGCCGTTGAATTCCAGTTGCACACGGCCCGGACTGAAGTTGTCCAAAGCAATATTTCCCGCGAGATCAAAACTGCCCTCATCGAGTTTTCCGGCAATATTTTTCAGGACAACGGCCTTTGAAGACAAATCAATGGTTCCGTTCAGACCATGAAGGTTCTGCATAAGCCCCGGAATCCTCAGACCTATGCTCTTCAGGGCAGCACTGACCTGAAATTCCGGTTTTTCCGCATTGCCTTTTATATCAGCATTCAGACTGATACTGCCGCTGAGATCCTCCAAATCCTCATTTAAAAGAGCAAAAACCTGCATGGGAATCTCTCCGTCCGCATGGAAGTCCAGGGGGCCTTTGATATTTCCTTTTCCTCCAATGTTCAGACGGCCTTCGCGCAGAAAGGCAAGCAGTATGCCGGGCGCGGATATTTCACCGTTTTCATAGACCAGTTTTGCATTTGATGTTCGGATCAGTTCCGCGTCTTTGAGAAAAATTTCCAAAGCCCCAATATCTGCCACTGCCCGAATGTTTTCAGGTTTTCCCCCGTTTCCGGCTGCTTCGATGATGCCGGTCAGGGAACCCCTGAGATCATCCCGTCCGGCCAGGCTGAAAAAGGGTGTCAGATCAGTGCGGTCAAACCCGATTTTTGCTGTGAAATCCTTTGATTTGAGATGATACCGGGCAGACAGATCAAAATACATGTTCCCGGTGATTCTGGCTGTCTGATCCTGAATATCCACCCGGATTTTCAGATCATCCAGCACTTTCTTTTTCAGGGTCAGGCCATTGATTTTTATATCGCCTCCGGCATTGGGATTGTCAAAACTTCCTTTGCCTGCCAGATGGAAAGAAATTTTTCCCTTTCCGAAATCCTGATCACCCAGTGCATCAATATGTTTCAGGGAAATACCATCGGTTTTCATGCTGATTTCGTAATTCCGCCCCAATGGGGAAATCCACCCGTCTGTGACAATGTTTTCACCCGGAGCCATAGCCAGCAGAAAGGAATCAATATTCACCCGTTCCCCGTCCAGACGTGAGTTAAACTGCACCCCTTCAATCCGCTGAGCGCCCAGATCGATCTTTTTGCCTTCCACAGTGACACTGCCATTGGGCCGGTTTTTTGTGCCGGAAATATGACCGCTGAGACTCAGTTTTCCTTTCATTCCCTTTATGAAATCTTCCAGAAACAGGCTGTCTCCCGCGATTTTTATGTCAAATTCCGGATCTGCAAGGGCTTTGTTTGTTTTGGGGTTCAGGACAGCCGCGCTGCCGGACAGATCCAGAGCGGATTTGCCGTTGCGCACCTGCATTTTGTCTATGATCAGTTTTCCCCCTGCAAAGCGGAGAGCGGCCTGCAGATTTCCGATCCGGCCTGAGGGAACTGCCAGATCTTCTCCCTGAATGGAAATTTCAGCACGGGGACTGCTCTTTTTCCCCTTTGCCTGCGCGGTCAGTTGCAGTTTTCCTTTCAGTCCGTCTGTGAAATCTTCGGGAAACACAGTGGCTTTTTCAATTTTCAGATCAAATTCCGGGTCATCCAAAGGTTTCAGGGACTGGGGCTCTGTCACGCGGGCAGTGCCGGAAATACGGAATCCTGATTTCCGGTTTTCCAGACAGAGATGCTTTACTGTCACAAGCCCCTGTGCAAAGGCAAGTTCCGTGTTCAGATTGCCAATCCGGTTTTTACCGGCTGCCATATCTTTGCCATCAAGTTTCAGCATAAAATCAGGAGCATTCAGACTGCCTTTGCCCTGTGCAGTGAAATTGAGTCTGCCTTTGATCTGATCCGTAAAATCTTCGGGAAAAAACGCGGACGAGGCCAGCGTCAGATCAAAAAGCGGATTGGAAAGAGGTTTCATCTGTTCGTCAAGAATCTGAATATTTCCGGACAGGTTCAGACCGGATCTCCGGTTTTTCACCCCCAGATGATCCACAGTTGCCTTTCCCCCGGCAAAGTGAATGCGGGTATCCACATCTCCGACCCGGTTAGTGCCGAATGCAAGAGATTTTCCTGTCAGTTCCAGATCAGCCACAGGTTTCATAACAGGCCCCTGAACATGCAGAGTTCCGTCCACGCTGCCTTTGATACTGTCCTGTGCGATGAAATTTCCGGCTTTGATATTCCGCAGTGTCAGCAGAATATCCGCAGGCAAATCCGGATGCAGGGACAGCCCTTTTTCAAAAACCCGGATCTTTCCGCTCGCGGACAGTCCTGAATCCCGGTTATCCAGCGCAAGTTCCGCAATATGCACCATGCCGTCTGCATCCAGATCAGCCTTCAGTTGCAGGTTTCCAATGGCAGTGTCCTGAAATCCGAGTCCTTCCCCTTTGAGTTCCACTTTTGCCACAGGCTTTGCCACTGTTCCGGAAATATCCGCGATCAAACCCAGTTTGCCGATAACATCCTTTATATTCAGGGAAGCGAGCGTTGTTTTCAGATCATCCGTGTCCAGTTTGAGTTTGGCATGAAATTCCTGTGAATCCGGGGCATAGTCTCCATTTCCGCTCAGATGCAGGGTATCTGCATTCAGATCCAAAGTCTGCAAAAAAATCTTTCCCTTTTCCATAAGGGCTTTTGCAGTGAGCCGGAGATCCGTTGGGTTCAGCACATTTTCCACAGACAGTTTTTTGGCAGTGATTTCCGTATCTGCGCTGATTTTGAGATGTTCCGGGGAAATACCGCTTCCTTCCACTTGGATCACAGCCTCAAGATTTCCGCCAAGTCCTGTTTTCTGCACGGGAAGCTGAGCCAGAACAATACCGGACGGTTTTAGAGAAAATGACCAGGAAAGGGCATTCATATCGCTCTGTGCTGAAAAAAATCCCTGGGGAAAGGCTTTGGAAAGATCTGCTCTGCCTTCGGCCTGCACATTTCCTGCTGCCGTGCGTATGTCCAGATTGCTGATATGCAGAATTCTGTTTTTCAGTTCACAGGCTGCGGCAATATTTTCCACATGGTTTCCGGCAAGGCTGCCGCCTCCGTATGCCAGATCCAGTTCTGCTTCAGGATCATGGGGATTTCCGCGTGCCCTGAGATGCAAACGCACCGGCCCGGTCAGATCTGCTGCCAGCGACAAACTCTGCCGGATGTTTTCAAGCCCTGTTTCCACATGCAAATCAATATCCAGCATAGGACGGGAAAATGTGTCAGACACATTGCCGGACAGACTGATTTTCGCGATATCCGAATCCAGTTTCAGGTTCAGATCCCTGAAATGTCCCTTTTCCATATCCGCAGTCAACTGAAGTTCACGCAAAAGTGTTTTCAGCCCTGAGATGTCCGTATCCACGCTGCCGATATTCAGTTCAGCTTTGCCTGTCCGGTCCGCAAAATCCCCGGCCCCAAGTGTCAGGCCAATATTTCGCACAGTAACATGCTCTGCCGGGCTTTCAGGTGTTTTGCCTGCTTTTTCATAGGAAAAAAAACCGTCTGTGATTCGCAGATCATCGGCCAGAATATTGAACGGCATTCCTCTTTTGGAAGAACTCTGCTTTTTGGGTTTTTGGGGATCAGAAAAGGCTGTGACAATATTCAGATTGCCCTGTGCATCGCTTTTCATCCGTACCTGGGGCTTTTCCAGTAACAGACTTTCCACATGGATATTTTTTGCAAACAAAGAGGACAGGGACAGTTTCAGATTTATCCGCTCTGCTTCAATGATTTTTTCATCTGATGGCCCCGTAACCAGGGCGTTTTTGAGATCAAGCCGCGCGGTCAGCAGGGAAAAATCAAGGTCTTCCCAGGATATATGTCCGGGAATGGCATGGTTCACCTTTGCCAGAATCATCTGCTGTGCGTTTTGTGTCCCCAGCCAGAGCCGGATGCCGCATACTGTCAGAAAAAGAAATCCGAAAACAGCCCCGATACCAATAAAAATTTTTTTTTTCCTTGTCATGATACTTTCCAAAAAGGTAAATAGTCAGAAATGGTATTTCTGATCCCGGTCATTGTGCTGAGCGGGAGGAATTTTCAGAACATGTATTCGGAAAATATAACACCATTCCGGACAGAATAAAATGTTTTTTCATTTTTTTGCTTTGGGAATGCCAAAAAAATCATTTTTCCTTTGAACATTTTTTCGGCAGTGTATATAAATGGGGATTAGGTGCCGGAGACTGGGACTGGGAATGAAAAATTTCATTAATGAAAACCCGGTTCCCGAAAACAGGTATAATACTGATTCGCCATTGATTCTGTACAATACAGAATACAAATCCGGAGGAGTGCAAAAATTAAGCGAAGCGGTTTTTTGCACGCCCGGCAGCGGAAAAACTGACGGTACTGTATCAAATCAATGGAGAATCGGTATAAAATACTTCCATTTTGTTTTTTTTCTGGCACAAAAATTGCTTTAAGCGTAAGCCAAAGGCATTTGAGAACCGGATTATAAAAATCTGTTCCGGTTTTTGAAAAAACCAAAATTGGATCGTTATACCCGGTTCCCAAAAACAGGCACCCGGTTTCCAGACCCCGGTCTTTTTTTTCAAATTTTTCCCTTACTGGCGATACAGGTGAAACATGGCAGGTTTCAGCGTACAGAAAAAAGCAATTGACGCAATTATTGTAATGAATGTGGCAGTGACCAATATCCGGCTCTATCCGCCCACCAGTGCCATCATCCGCAACAGCATTGACAGGGTTCACCATATCCTGAAGGAAATTCTTGCCCATGAGGATTCCGTGGTGTTTGCGGTTTCAGAATCGGAAAGCAACTATATCATCTGCGGCCAGGTTTTCAGCGAAGGCGATCAGAAAAAGTATCCGCCGGTGGTTTCTTTTTTTGAAATGATGCTGAAACTGAACGTGAAAAATATTACTTTTGAGCAGGATCTGGGCCGTGAGGAAGTCAAAACCTTTCTGGAGATTGTCAGCAAAAGCCCGGAGGATATTGAAAAAGAGGGCGGTCTTGAAACTGTTACGGAAAATGCGAATCTGTCCCACATCATTATGGATCAGCGGGTTTATATTGTTGTGGACAGGGAACAGAAAATAGTCGCCAATATAGAGATCCGGGATCAGGACATCATCAAATATGTTTCCGGCGAAAAGGCATTTTCCGAAGATGCATTGCAGAAGATACGGGAAATGGCCCAGGATCCGGACTGGATTCAGCAGGTTTTTCACGCGGGCATGGCTTATATCATGAAGCAGAAACGCTCCAAACCCTATGAAAAACTGTCCGAAGTCATCTTTCACATGATCCGCACCCTGGATGAAATCACAGACAATGAGCACAGGGAGATGATTTCCAAAAAGCTGTCCAGATCCATTGCAGATATGGATGAGGAAATGCTGGCCATGATCCTGACACAGGATACAGACTCGGTGGATCAAAAACTGTTCAACCATGTCATTGATCTGCTTGATGACAAGAAGTTTGAAAAACTGGCCTTCACCTTCAAACGTCTGGCAGAAAAACAGGCCGGGCAAAGCGATGAGGCAGATTCCGGCCAGCCTGACAGCGTCAGTCTGGCCCATGATTTTATGATGAATTCCCTCAAGGGCAGACACCTGCAGGAACATATCGGCAAACGCATCGCGCTGGAAAAGGAGCGCAAGGAACAGCAGATGCAGGTTCTGAAAACCGGTCTGAGCAGCATCCTCAAAGGGGATGAAATGCCTTTTCTGGATAAAACCGTGATGACCCCTCTGCCGGATTACACAGAGCAGTTGTTTATCGCGGGCAAAAATCAGACAGCCGAAGCAATCATTATGCGGCTCGCGGACGGCCTGTTCAATGATGACAGGGAAATCAGGGATAATGTTTCCGAAGCCTTATCCCATATCAGCAGGATACTGATCCGGCAGAATCATACAGATATAATGATCCGGATGCTGACCCACTGTCTCAACTGGATCAGAAATGAGGACACCTTCAGCCCGGCCTATGAGCGGATGTGCATACAGTTGCAGGAACTGGCAGTGAATCTGATCGATGGGAACTGGTTTGGAGAATGCGTACCCATACTGGAAACATTTCACCATATTCTTTACGGAAACATAGCGAAAGTACATGAAATTCAGGATCTGGCAGGTGACATGCTCAAAGAGATTGCCAGGGATAGGATTACGGATCTGCTGCTGGATCGGATCAAAACAAATGAAAAAAACAAAAGGGAAGCCGCAACCCGGTGTCTGACTCTGATGGGAGAGGCCGCCATAGAACGCCTGCTGTCCATTTTGCAGGACAGCAGGGATATGACAGAAAGGGTGCGCATTCTGCAGGTGGTGGCCGAGATTGGACAGGCTCCCCGGATTCTGAGTGAAAAAATTGCAAAGGGCGGCCCATGGTACTATCTGCGGAATCTGATCCTGATGCTGGGAAAGGTGGGAAATGAGGATCATCTGCCTGTGCTGATTCCTCTTCTACAGCATGAGGATTTCCGTGTGCAGAGGGAAACCCTTAACTCGGTATTCAATATCGGCGGAAAATACAGGGGGGATCTCCTGCTTTCCATACTGGATTCAGCAGAAGAACGTCTGAAACTTGCCATTGTGGATATGCTGGGCGCGCTGAAATACGAAAATGCTGTTCCAATTCTTATGGAACTGCTGGAAACCAAAGCCTTTTTTTCCGCAAAAATCAGCGACAAACTCAAGGAAAAAGTCTGCACCGCGCTGGGCCGGATCCGCTCCGGCCAGGCGGTTCCTGCTTTGCAGGAAATTGTGGAGCGAAGGGGAATCCTGAAAAAAGCCTATCCGGAAAATGTGAAAAAAGCAGCAGCCGAGGCACTGATGCGCATTCAGTCATCTGAACAGGCCGGGAAGGAGGACAGGGAAAAACTGGCAACTGAAGCTGAAGAGAAAGTCCGGGCAGAAATGCTAAGTGCAATGGAGGATTTTTCCGAAGCCGAAATGCAGGAACCCCCTTCCGGAGCAAAGGATTCAGGCGGGGACAAATCCGCAGGGCGCAATGATGACACTCTTGAGGAAACTGTTGTCACCATGCTGTTTGACTCCATTGTAAAATATGCAAAAGAGAAAAATTTTGAAAAAGCAGAGGAACTGCACAGGCAACTGACTGAAACAGATTCCATGGCCATTACGGAAATCATCCGGGCCCGTGAAATTATTGATCAGGAAAAGAAGGAAGATGCGGAAATAGGACAGGATCACCTGCAAATCTGGTCAGAACTCTATGACAGTCTGACACCTGATGAGGCCAGTGCCCTGTATTATGCAATGGAAGAGGCGGTTTACGAATCAGATGAGATAATATTCCGGCAGGGGGAACGCAACCACAGGCTCTGGTTTATCCGGGAGGGTGAACTGAAACTGGTTTTCAGACAGGGGGCGCGGGAAAGCCTGCTGAAAATTTTGGAAAAAGGGGATATTGTGGGGGAAGACACTTTTTTCACCCTTTCCCACTGCACCACTTCCTTAGTCAGCCTTTCCCGTGCGAAACTGAATTATCTGGAAAGCAGTGTACTGGAAAAATGGGAAAACGATTTTCCCGCTCTGGAGTCAAAACTGCATGATTACTGTCTCCGTCTGGAACGGATTCATGATATTATACGGGGCAGGGGGCTTGAACGAAGAACACAGAAAAGATTCAGTCTGAATGGAACTGTGTCAGTCAATATAATCAGTTCATCCGGTGCTGCCACCGGCAAAGTATTCAAAGGCAGTCTTTCAGACATATCTGAAGGGGGCATATGTTTCTGTATCCGCACCTCCAGCCGGAAAAAAATCAGCCCACTGCTGGGCCGGAACCTGGAAATGTCTTTCAGTTTTCCCCTGTCTTTGGTGCAGGAACTGGATATGGGAATCAAATTTCCCGGAAATAATTCAGGTATCCCGGTATCTTTGACCGGAACCGTGATTGGAATATCCTACCATTATGAAAATGATTATTCCACACATATCCGGTTTGAAACCACCCTGAGCGACATTCTGCTCAGGGGACTTGAAAAATTTCTGGCCTCCGGAGGAATGTGATCCGAATCATATGGAATTTTTCACAAATATGGGAGTGCATTCTCATTCCCGGAGTGCGAAAATTAAGCAGAGCGGTTTTTTTGCACTTCTCATTCCCGGAGTGCGAAAATTAAGCAGAGCGGTTTTTTGCACCCATTCCCGGAGTGCAGAAATTAAGCGGAGCGGTTTTTT
>CAZHPS010000042.1:0-23456 GCA_964534335.1 uncultured Desulfobacterales bacterium | reverse complement strand
CATTTCAGCCGGGCATCTGCATGAAAAACAGTTCCCTGACTGCACAGAAATTCCCCGAAATCTTCCCCTTTGTAAGCAGTTTCATGCCTCAGCACCTGGCGTCCCGCATTGGATACGGACAGATACACTTCCACAGGTTTTTCCAGCAGGGCTTTGAGAATCCGGATGCCGTAAATCACTCCTGATGCCCCGCATATGGCAACAACAATTTTTTTGTTCAATAAAGGTTTCCTTAAATCCGTAAGGATTGAAATTATTATAGAAAAAGTTGAAAAAAACAAACCGGAATCCCGAAAGGGATGACATTGTCAACCGATTTGCTCCACTATAAAAATCTGATTAAAAAAATACTTAATAGCGAAATGAAAGTTTTCAGGTATAAAAAAACTGATTTTTCTGAAAACACCGCACAGTTTCTCTGAGTCTGATCCTATTTTGGAAGTTCTTCCGGAGCTGCGTTTTTTTCCGAATGCCTGAACACATGAAATGCAAAAATGCAGATAGTGCTCTGTCATGATTTCTTAAATACACGAAAATTTTCGTTTGCTTACTTAGCATGAGCACTATGGCAATGTCAACTTCAGTTTTGCAGGAGGCATTTTCTCTATCAGCATGGATGAATTTTATTATGCACATCATTTGAAAAACCGGTATAAGTATCCAATTTTGATGATCCCGTAAAAAAGCGTAATACCAATTCGCCATTGGTTTTATTACAATGCGAAATGCAAACCGGAGGAGTGCAGAAATTAAGCGGAGCGGTTTTCTGCACACGCGGAACCGGGGAAAAACTGACAATAAATATTGTATCAAATCAATGAAAAATTGCTATAAAATCAGTCTTTTTTGTACACATTGGCAATCTGATTTTATTAATAACATTCTTTTTGAAAATCTGACTTTCTGCGGATTCATCAAATTTAAGTAGGGTTCCATAAATTTTCGGGTATAAAGTTTTCAGGATGTCCGGATCGGGGTTTCCCACAGAGAACACAGAGAAAAAAACACCCACAGAGGACACAGAGGAAAAAACTGTGTTTATGTGTTTATAAGGATGGTTCCATAAATTTTCAGGTATAAAATTTTCAGAACAACCGGATTTTTTGGAAAAATCCGGTTGTTTGAATACACAAAAACTTTTGTTTGCCTACTTAACTCACTGATCTGCAATTTTATTTGAAACGAAACAAAATTCTATCTGTATGCTGAAGTATCTTCAGTCAGTATAAGATATTACAGACAAAGGAGTTTTCCGCAATCCCTGAAACACATATAACAATTATGGAATATTATCATCTTAAAATAACAAAATTGTTTTTATAAAATATATTAAATACAAATATGTAATTAAATACAATTTTGTTTTGATGAATTTTCCTGTTTCAAAAAATAATTTATTAATGATTCAGGAATATTAAAAATATTTATCCCTAAAAACAAAAGTTGGCATTCATCTTGCTTTATATAACTGCAAAGGCTGTTCAAAATACGGAAGCAAAGAATATTATCCTTTATTATATACAGGGCAAAGCGGAACATCCCGGAATCTGAAAAGGGAACAGGATCTGATTCTGTTTCATTTTTGTTTTTACACGTTTTTGGAATTTTCCTGATTTGCTGACAAACGGGCATCAGAAAGGACAAATCAAAATGAGAAAAGTCGCTATTTACGGAAAAGGCGGTATTGGAAAATCCACGACAACACAGAATACAGTGGCAGGTCTCGCGGAAATGGGCAACAAGGTCATGGTCGTGGGATGTGATCCCAAAGCTGACTCCACCCGGCTGCTGCTGGGCGGTCTGGCACAAAGAACAGTTTTGGACACCCTGCGCGAAGAAGGGGAAGACGTGGAACTTGATGATGTGCGCAAAAGGGGTTTCAGCAATACATGGTGTACAGAATCCGGCGGGCCGGAGCCGGGCGTGGGATGCGCGGGACGGGGCATTATCACTTCCATCAATCTGCTGGAGCAGTTGGGTGCATACGCGGACAGTGAAAAACTGGATTATGTCTTTTATGATGTTCTGGGTGACGTGGTCTGCGGCGGTTTTGCCATGCCCATACGGGAAGGCAAAGCACAGGAGATTTACATTGTTGTATCCGGCGAAATGATGGCTATGTACGCGGCCAACAATATCTGCAAGGGCATTGTGAAATTTGCCGAAGCCGGGGGCGTGCGTCTGGGCGGTCTGATCTGCAACAGCCGCAAGGTGGACAATGAACAGGAAATGATTCTTGCTTTGGCCGACAAACTGGGAACCCAGATGCTCCATTTTGTTCCCCGTGACAATATGGTGCAGAGAGCGGAAATCAACAGGAAAACCGTTATTGAATATGATCCTGCACATCCGCAGGCTGATGAATACCGGACGCTGGCAAAGAAAATCAATGACAATGAAATGAAAGTCATTCCCAAGCCAATGGCGATGGATGAACTGGAGAAACTGCTTATTGAATACGGCATTGCCGCGTAGGTCAGTTATCAGTGAACAGTTATCAGGGGGCAGGGATTGGGGGTTAGGGATTGGGTTTCAGGTTTCAGTATCCAGTCATCAGTATTACCATGAGTATCCTGAAACCCGAAACCTGACACCATTTACGGATAAACAACAAGTCAGGTGTTTGCAAATCAAACGAAATTCTTCTGAAAGGAAAACATATCATGATGATGCTGAGATCCATTGTAAGACCGGAGAAAGTTGACAATGTGCTGGCCGCGCTGATGGAAGCCGGTTTTCCGGGTGTTACCAAAATGTCGGTTGTGGGACGCGGGAAACAGCGGGGTATCAAAATCGGTGAAGTCACCTATGACGAAATTCCCAAAGAACTGCTGCTTATTGTGGTAAAAGATCAGGACAGGGATTTTGCCATCAAAACCATTATCAAAGCCGCAAGAACCGGCGAAAAAGGAGCGTTCGGAGATGGCAAGATATTTGTTGTGCCGGTGCTGGAATCCTATACCATCAGTTCCGGCATTAAGGAAACTGCGGACGGAAAAACCGAAGAGGTGCAGATATGAGAGAGGTAATGGCGATTGTCCGGATGAACATGATGAACAAAACCAAACTCGCTCTGACTGAGGCCGGTATTTCTTCCATGACGGCAAAAGACTGTCTTGGCAGGGGAAAAGGGCTGGTGGATATGCACCTGCTGAAAGGTGCGGAAAAGGGATATGAGGAAGCAGTCGCACAGCTCGGTCAGAGCAGCAGACTGATTCCCAAACGGGCCATTCTGATGGTTCTGCCGGAAAAAATGGTGGACAGGGCCGTGAAAACCATAATCAGAGTGAATCAGACCGGCAAATCCGGAGACGGCATGATTTTTGTCAGTCCCTGCACAGATGCGGTAAGGGTGCGGACAGGGGAACATGGAAATGATGCGCTGGATGATGTGAAATGAACAGTTGTCAGGTATTCCGTATCATTCCCCTCTTGAGAGGGGATAAAGGGGTGTGTGTTTTCAGCAGGGGATTTTTACACACCCCCTGCCCCCTCTCAAGAGGGGATTTTTTAAAGAACTTAACAGCCCTGCCTCTCAAAAGGGGATTTTAATTACCCGGAACCCGGAAACCAGCACCCAAAATTTTCAGGAGAATCAGCTATGATGGCAACAGCGGTAAAAGAAGAAGATATATTTGAAATTGACGGACTTGATCCGGAAAAGGTGAAAGAGGAACTGCTCAGCGCGTATCCGACCAAAGTGGCAAGAAAACGTGCCAAGCAGATTATTGTCAACAAAGTGGGACCGGATGAGGAAGTGCCGGTGATTCAGTCCAATGTGCGGACAGTTCCCGGTCTGATTGGTCAGCGGGGCTGCTGTTATGCAGGATGCAAGGGCGTTGTGCTTGGCCCGACCCGTGACATTGTGAATATCACGCACGGCCCCATTGGCTGCGGTTTTTACAGTTGGCTTACCCGGCGGAATCAGACAGATCCAAGCACAACACCGGACGGGCATAATTTCATGCCCTACTGTTTTTCCACAGATATGCAGGATGAGCAGATTATCTTTGGCGGTGAAAAGAAACTGAAACAGGCCATTCAGGAGGCGTATGACAATTTCCATCCCAAAGCAATAGCGGTTTTTTCCACCTGTCCGGTCGGTCTGATCGGTGATGATGTTCATTCGGTCTGCCGGGATATGAAGGAAAAACTCGGCATCAATATTTTTGGTTTCAGTTGTGAAGGTTACAAAGGTGTCAGCCAGTCCGCGGGGCATCATATTGCCAACAACCAGATATTCAAACATGTTATTGGAACAAAGGATACTGTCAAAGAGGGTGAATACAAAATCAACCTGCTGGGAGAATACAATATCGGCGGAGACGCGTTTGAGATTGAACGCATTTTTGAGGAATGCGGCATCACACTGAACGCCACATTCAGCGGGAACTCCAGCATTGACGGATTTGCCAGCGCGCATACCGCAGATCTCAATCTGATTATGTGCCACCGTTCCATCAATTATGTGGCAGAGATGATGGAGAAAAAATACGGACTGCCCTGGATCAAGGTCAATTTCATCGGCGCGCAGGCCACAGCCAAATCCCTGCGCAAGATTGCAAAGTATTTCGGGGAGCAGAAACTCATTGACCGGGTGGAAGCTGTGATTGCAAAGGAAATGCCCGCAGTGGAAGCTGCACAGGCAGAAATCCGTCCCCGTACCGAAGGCAAACGCGCCATGCTGTTTGTGGGCGGTTCCCGTGCGCATCACTATCAGGAACTGTTTGCAGAACTGGGAATGAAAACCCTGTCTGCGGGATATGAATTTGCGCACCGGGATGATTATGAAGGCAGAAAAGTCATGCCTTCCATTAAAGTGGATGCGGACAGCCGCAATATTGAGGAACTGGAAGTGGAACGTGATCCGGAAAAATACAGAGCCCGTAAATCTCCGGAAGATATGGATAAACTCCGTTCCTGCGGATTGGAATTCTCCGGTTATGAAGGCATGATGCCGAAAATGAAAAACGGCGCGCTGGTCATTGATGATATTACCCAGTATGAAGCAGATATGATGATTGAAACCTTTAAACCGGATATTTACTGCGCGGGAATAAAGGAAAAATATGCTGTGCAGAAACACGGCATTCCCATGAAACAGTTGCACAGTTACGATTACGGCGGGCCATATGCAGGATTCAAAGGTGCGGTCAATTTTTACAAAGACATTGAGCGCATGGTCAACAGCAAAATCTGGTCATACCTCAAGGCTCCCTGGCAGAAAAATCCTGAATTGTCAGCAACGTATGCGTGGGATTAGGCAACGTGTCGGTTTTTTTATCTCGTTATCTCGTTCCCACGCTTTTATCTCGTTCCCACGCTTTGCGTGGGAATGCAGACCGGACGTTTCACGTCCCGTGTGTGCATACCAAAGCAATACATCTCGTTCCCACGCTCTGCGTGGGAATGCAGACCGGACGTTTCACGTCCCGTGTGCATATCAAAGCAATACAATTCAGAAATGGTGGGTTACGCTTCGCTGCATCCACCCTACAAATAATAAAAACAGCAAGGAGTACAGAACATGCTGCTCAAACATACCACCGCAGAAATCAAAGAACGAACAGCTTTGACCATCAATCCGGCAAAGACCTGTCAGCCCATTGGAGCCATGTATGCTTCGCTGGGAATACACGGATGTCTTCCCCACAGTCACGGATCACAGGGATGTTATGCGTATCACCGCAGTACCCTGACCCGTCATTACAAAGAACCGGTCATGGCTGCTACCAGTGCATTTACCGAAGGCGCATCTGTTTTCGGGGGCCAGGCCAATCTGCTGCAGGCCATTGACAATATCTTTGCGGTCTACAATCCGGATGTGATTGCTGTGCATACCACCTGCCTGTCTGAAACCATTGGGGATGACATTCCCCAGATTGTGAAAAAAGCACAGGCAGAAGGCAAAATTCCGGATGGCAAATATATTCTTCATGCCAATACGCCCAGTTATGTGGGTTCCCATGTTACAGGTTTTTCCAACATGTGCAAAGCAATGGTGGATTATTTTGCAGAATCCAATGGCAAAAAAAGCAAAACCATCAACCTGATTCCCGGTTATGTGGAGCCGTGTGACATGGAGGAAATCAGACGCATTGCAACGGAAATGAAGCTGGGAACCATCATGTTTCCAGACACTTTTGGAGTGCTGAACGGCCCCATGACCGGCAAATTCAAAATGTATCCTGATGGCGGAGTTACAGTGGATCAGTTGAAACTGAGCGGTTCCAGCATGGGAACAGTGGCAATGGGACGCCTTGCCTCTCTGGCCGCAGCCCGTGCTTTGGATGCCAAATGCAAGGTTCCATGCGAGGTGCTTGATCTGCCTATCGGACTGCAGGCCACAGATATGTTCATTGACACACTCCGTCATATTGCAGGCGTCAATGTGCCGGATTCCCTGACCTTTGAACGGGGCCAGATGGTGGACATCATTTCCGACATGCACCAGTATTTTTACGGCAAACGGGTCGGGCTGGTCGGAGATCCGGATCAGTTGCTTGCATTGACCAAGTTTCTGGTATCTTTGGATATGTGTCCAGTTTATATTGTCACAGGAACCCCGGCTGGCAAGAAATTTGAAAAAGCACTGAAAGAGGTTGTCAAAGATGTTCCTCATGAAGTGAAGATCAGCGTGCCGGGTGATATGTTTCTTTTTCATCAGTGGATCAAACAGAAACCGGTTGATCTGCTCATTGGCAACACTTATGTCAAATACATTGCCAGAGATGAGGATATTCCCTATGTGCGTTACGGTTTTCCCATTCTGGATCGCGTGGGACACAGTTATTTCCCCACAGTGGGATACAAAGGCGGAATGCGTCTGCTGGAAAAGATTCTGGACGCGATTCTGGATCGCAAGGATCGGGATTCTTCGGATATTGGATTTGAACTGGTGATGTAAATACAAGGGGCCAGGATTTTGGGAATAGGGATTGGAATTCTATCCTGCAGGCAAACAGATTTTCCCTGTTCCCTGTCCCCCGATCCCCAACCCCTTTTTCTTAAAACAGGATAAAAACATGACAGCCATACCCATACTCAAAGAACGGGAAAGTCAGATATATCTCAAAGGCGCGCAGCCCTTTGAAATGAAATGCGGCAAACACAGCCTGGCCGGTTCTGTCAGTCAGCGGGCCTGCGTATTCTGCGGGTCCCGCGTGGTGCTGTATCCCATTGCAGATGCTTTGCATTTGATTCACGGCCCCATTGGATGCGCGGCTTACACATGGGATATACGGGGCGCGCTGTCATCCGGGCCGGAACTGCACAGACTCAGTTTTTCCACAGATTTGCAGGAAAAGGATGTAATTTTCGGCGGTGAGAAAAAACTGTATCATGCACTGAGCGAACTCATTGATATTCATCAGCCCAAAGCCGCGTTTATTTATTCCACCTGCATTGTGGGAATCATCGGCGATGATGTGGAGGCTGTGTGCAGAAAAGTGTCAGCAGAAAAAGGCATTCCTGTTCTGCCTGTGCATTCCGAGGGATTCAAGGGAACCAAAAAAGACGGATACAAAGCCGCGTGCCATGCCCTGTTCAAACTTGTTGGACAGGGAAATACGGAAGGCATCAGTCCTTACAGTATCAATATTTTGGGCGAATTCAACATTGGGGGCGAGGCGTGGATTATCAAAGATTATTATCAGCGGATGGGCGTGGAAGTGGTGTCCACCATGACCGGAGACGGCAGAGTAAATGATGTGCGCCGTTCCCACGGAGCCGCTCTCAATGTGGTGCAGTGTTCCGGAGCCATGACCTTTCTTGCTGAAATGATGAAGGAAAAATATGGCATTCCCTATATCCGGGTTTCCTATTTCGGATTGGAGGATATGTCAAAGGCTTTGTATGATGTGGCTGAGCATTTTGGGGAAAATCCGGAAATCATGGAGCGCACAAAAGAGATTGTGCGAACCGAAATTACCCAAATTTATCCCCAACTGCAAAAAATCAAAGCAGCAGTGCAGGGAAAAAAAGCAGCAATTTACGTGGGCGGAGCGTTTAAGGCATTCTCTTTGATCAAAGCCCTGCGTTATCTTGGAATGGATGTGGTGCTGGCCGGTTCCCAGACCGGAAATAATGCGGATTACAAAATTCTGCGGGATATGTGTGATGACGGAACTGTGATTCTGGATGACGCGAATCCATTGGAACTGTCCAAATATATCATTGAGAAAAAAGCAGATCTTTTCATCGGCGGTGTCAAGGAGCGTCCCATTGCGTATAAAATGGGCATTGGATTCTGCGATCACAACCACGAGCGCAAAATTCCGCTGGCCGGATATTCCGGAATGCTCAATTTTGCAAAGGAAGTGTATCTGACCGTATCCAGCCCGGTATGGAAATTCGCACCCGCGAGACAGAAATCAGTGAACAGTTACCACTGAAAAGTTTTTGTGCATCAAAAAAACATTTTAACCACAGAGTGACACAGAGTGATGCACAGAGTTACACAGAGAATAGCAGAGAAAACTCTGTGTTACTCTGTGAAAAACTCTGTGCTACTCTGTGGTAAAAAAACTGCTTTCACATTTTGCAGGATAAAAACACAGAGTGATGCACAGAGTTACACAGAAAATAGCAGAGAAAACTCTGTGTTACTCTGTGAGACTCTGTGGTTAAAAAACTGCTTTCACATTTTGCAGGATAAAGTTACTTAGCTGACTACTGGCAGTTGCTTACTGGAAACTGAACACTGATAATTGGTGAGTGCCATGAATAATAATACATTGATAAAAAAAGAAGAATATACGGCCACAAAGAATGCGTGCAAACTCTGCACGCCGCTTGGGGCTTCGCTGGTGTTCAAAGGCATTAAGGGCGCGGTTCCGCTGCTGCACGGTTCACAGGGATGCTCCACTTATATCCGCAGGTATCTTATCAGCCATTTTAAGGAACCTATGGATATAGCCTGCTCCAATTTTGCAGAGGAAACTGCTATTTTCGGAGGCGGAGCCAATCTGAAAATCGCGCTGGAAAACATACGGAAACAGTATGATCCGGAACTGGTGGGCATTGCCACCACCTGCCTGAGTGAAACCATTGGCGATGATGTTCCCATGTTTATCAGGGAATACAAAGAAATGTGTGAAGGACAGGATTTGCCGCCCATTGTTCACATTTCAACGCCCAGTTATCAGGGAACCCATATGCAGGGATTTCACGGCGCAGTGCGTGCGCTTGTGGAGGGACTGGCAGAAAACGGTCATAAGGAAAAAGCAGAGTATATCAATCTGTTTCCGGGCATGGTTTCTCCTGCGGATTTGCGGCATCTGAAAGAAATCATGGCGGATTTCGGCATTGATTTCATGCTTCTGCCGGATTATTCCCAGACATTGGACGGGCAGCTTTGGACTGAATATCAGCTGGTTCCGCCAGGTGGTACAAGTGTGAACAGCATAAAAGCAGCAGGCAATGCACGTGCCAGTTTTGAATTTGGAACCATATTGTCTGCGGAAAAGGAAAGCGCAGGACGTTCTCTGTTCAAAAAATTTGCTGTTCCCTGTCACAGCATGGGACTTCCCATTGGAGTGGAAGCAACAGACCGTTTTTTGAGCACTCTGTCAGATGTGAGCGAAAAAAGCATTCCGGAAAAATATCAGGAAGAACGGGGCCGGCTGTTGGACAGTTATGTGGATGCTCACAAATATGTGATGGAAGCCAGAGCAGTTGTTTACGGAGAAGAGGATCTGGTGGTTGCAATGGCAGCCTTCCTCAATGAAATCGGAGTGATTCCTGTTCTCTGCGCATCAGGCGGAAAAAGCGGGCATCTGATGAAAAAAATTGCAGAAATCATACCGGATTATGAACGCAAAGAAATACAGATTTTTGACAATGCGGATTTCACGGATATTGAAAACATTGCCAAAGAGCTGAAACCGGATTTGATCATCGGCAACAGCAAGGGATATGCCATGTCCCGAAGGCTGGGGATTCCCCTGATTCGCATTGGTTTTCCGATACATGATCGAATCAATGGCTCCCGAATGCACCATATCGGATTTCGGGGAACACAGGAATTTTTTGATCGCATTGCCAATACCATTATTGAAACCAGACAGAACAGTTCTTCCGTTGGGTATACATACATGTAATGTGAGATTGAAAAAGAATTGGCAAAAAATGTGTTCTGGTATCCATCTGCCGCGAAGACACAAAGACACGAAGTCTCACGAAGGTCAGTCAATGCCCAATTCTTTTTCGTATTTCATATAATATCAGTTAAATATCTATCTTTGTGAAACTTTGTGTCTTTGTGGCAGAAAACTGCATGGACAGGAAAAATTTCTTTACTTAAATTTTTGGTTCTTTAAACTTTTTTGTTGATCCGATATTATTTCAGCCACGAATAAACACAAATTTTCACGAATTTTCATAATTCGTGTTTATTCGTGCAAATTCGTGGCTGAAAACTGCATTTCCGCAAAAATCCTTTAAGAACCAGATTTCTTTCAGATTTCATATAAAAAACAGGAGGGGAAAATGGATTTTGAAAATCATCCCTGCTTTAATGCAAAAGCACATAAAAAATTCGGACGGGTTCACCTTCCGGTGGCTCCCCGCTGCAATATTCAGTGCAAATTCTGCAACCGCAAATTTGACTGTGTGAATGAAAGCCGTCCCGGTGTCACCAGCGGCATACTCACTCCTTTTCAGGCCATGATCTATCTGGAGGAAGTGTTTAAACAGAAGAAAAATATCTCTGTGGTGGGCATTGCGGGGCCGGGCGATCCTTTTGCCAACCCGGAGGAAACAATGGAAACTCTGCGCCGGGTTCGGGAAACATACCCGGACATGATGCTCTGCGTTGCCACCAACGGTCTCAACATTGCTCCCTATTTGGATGAACTGGCAAAACTGAAGGTCAGCCATATCACCATTACCATCAACGCGGTTGATCCGTCCATTGGTGCAAAGATTTACTCATGGGTGCGTTACGGCAAACGGGTTTTGCAGGCTGAAAAAGGTGCGCAGATTCTGCTGGAAAAGCAAATGGAAGCTTTAAAGGGCTTAAAGCAGAGAGGCATTACCGTCAAAGTGAATTCCATCATCATTCCGGGCATCAATGACGATCATATTGAATCTGTGGCAGCAAAGATGAGTGAAATGGGCGTGGATATTCTCAACTGCGTTCCCTATTATCCCAATGAAGGCTCTGCATTCGGTCATATGGCGGAACCTTCCAAAGAACTGGTTGATCTTGTGCGGGAAAAAGCCGGAAAATATATCCTTCAGATGCGCCACTGCACCCGTTGCCGGGCAGATGCAGTCGGTCTTCTGGGAGAAATTCCGGATACGGCTCTGATGGACAAACTGCAGGCATGTGAGCAGATAAAAGAAGAACAGCCTGCAAAGAAATACAATGGAACCAGAAACAAAGTGGCAGTAGCCAGCATGGAAGGTGTGCTGGTGAATCAGCATCTGGGCGAGGCATCCAAACTGCTTATTTACGGCAAAAAAGACGGCATGATTTCCCTGCTGGAAGCCCGGAACACACCGGCTGCGGGCGGAGGATTTCAACGCTGGTCGCAACTGGCTGATTTGCTCGGAGACTGCGGCACTCTGCTGGTCAGCGGCATTGGAGAAAACCCCAAACGCACTTTGACCGCAAGCGGCATTGACATCATGGAAATTGAAGGCGTAATTGATGAAGCTGTGCGGGCAGTAATAGAAGGCCAAAGCCTGAAACATCTCATCAAAAGGGAAATGAGAGCCTGCGGCGCGGGCTGCTCAGGAACAGGCATGGGATGCGGATGAATAATGGTGAATGATAAATGGTGAATGATAAATGGTGAATGGTCAATGGTCAATGGTGAATGATAAATGGTGAATGATAAATGGTAAATGACATTAACCATTAACCATTAACCATTAACCATTCACAATTAACCATTCACCATTAACAATTAACAATTAGGAGATAAAATGGATAAACCCGAACATCACATTCTGGTATGTGCAAGTTTCAGGGCAGGCGGAGATCCCAAAGGCGCGTGCAACAAAAAAGGATCAGTGGATTTTCTGCCTTATATTGAAAATGAAATTCTGGATCGGGGACTCAATGCCCAGATCACCAGCACCGGTTGCATGAAAGCCTGCGATTACGGCCCGGTCATGGTCATTTATCCCGAAGGCATATGGTACGGGCCGGTGGAAAGTCAGGATACCATTGATGCGATTCTGGATGCTCTGGAAGACGGGAAAGTGGCAGAGGAATTTGTAATTTCCTGACAAAAAGCACCCGTTCCCGCTCAAAGCCGGAACGGGAAAACAGACAAATATACCAATACTTAAAACATTTTGGTAATTCTGCCGGGCAGATTTTAACCGCAGAGTCACACAGAGTTTCAGCAGAGTCACACAAAGTTTTTCTGTGCAGAATTCAGATCTGAATCTGAACCTCTGCAAATGTTTCAAGTAATGGTATATATCAACAAAGGAAACCGTAAAATGACTGGATGGCAGGAATATATCGATGATGGCAACAAATACCTGAAAACAGCAGTGAAGGGCCATGAATTCAGAAAACAGGTTTTTACTCCGGAAATCATTTACAATATTGTTTCCATGTCCATTGAAAAGCAGATTATGGGGCTTCTGATGTATCACAACCGGCTCCCGGAAAATCACACCCTGCGGGATCTGACAGATGCAGTCAAAGAATTATGCCCGGCCACAGAAGGGAAATCCCCCTGTTTTCCGCAGGATTTGGGAGAAAAACTCCTGGCAATGGATCGTTTTCAGGAAATCTGCTGCATAGATTTATACCATCGTGAAATTCCATGTGAAAAGGATGTGCCTGCGTTCATTGACATTGGACAAAAGGTGCAGACATTTGTAGCCGGGTGTTTATGATTGAAATGTTTCATCCTGAATGCCAAACTCCTCAAAAGTTTTCGTGTATTAAAAAAACCGGATTTTTCCAAAAAAATCCAGTTTTTCCGAAAATTTTATGCCCGAAAATTTATGGAACCTTAACTTAATGGCATTGATACTCCGGGCAGGAACGGTAAAACTGTGCAGGTCATGATACTGTCTGCCCACAGATCTGTTTTTCCAGATCACGGACAAGTTCGGGGAATTTTTCCATGATTCCGGGCAGATTTTCTATGTCAAACAGGGAGACACGCTCGGCCAGATCCGCAGCCCATGCGGCAAGAAGGGGCCAGGCATATTCTGTTCCCAGTTTCTGTGCTTCCCGTGCCAAATCCTCAATGCTGTCAATGAACATGGTTTCGCTGAGTTCCTGCCATTTGGGTACAAGATCCCTTTTTATGATGTCAAGCAGTTCGCTCCCGTGCACCAGGGATTGCTGCAGGGTTTTGTCCGGGAGGGAACAGACCCCGGTTTCTGTGTGAAGCTCAGATGCTGTTTCACAGATAAGGGATTCTTTTTCCTCTGCCGACTCCTTTTCCTGACCCAGTGCAACCCGATCAAAGGTTACGGTGAAGACAGAGCCGCATCCGGGCCGGCTTTCCACTGCAATTTTTCCTCCCATAATTTCTGTCAGACGTCTGGTTATGGTCAGGCCCAGTCCGGTTCCATGACTGTGTTTTCCCCTGCTTTGGGCAAACATCTCAAATATGTGTTCATAATCACTGACAGGAATGCCGATGCCGGTGTCTTTGACAGTTATAATCAGGCGGACAAACGGTGTTTCATCCGGCCCGGTATCATGGGGTTGAGTGTGCGCACACAGATGTATATGCCCATTGTCCGTAAATTTCACGGCATTGCCGAGCAGATTGAACAGAATCTGGCGTATGCGGGTTTTATCCAGCATAAGGGATTTTGGCAGATCCGGCGATGTTTCAATGAAAAAATCCAGTTTTTTTCTCTGCATTTCATGGGAAAACATGCGGCCCGTGTCTGTCAGAATCCGGGAAAGAGACACAGGCGCGTACTGAATTTCCATTTTTCCGGCATCGGCTTTGGACAGATCCAGGATGTCATTGATGAGACGGAGAAGGGACTGAGCCCCGATATGCAGGGATTCCAGATATTCTTTCTGCTGTCTGTCTGTGATCATTGTGCCCAGAATATCGGCAAAACCCAGAATGGAATTCATGGGTGTGCGGATTTCATGGCTTAGGTTTGCCAGAAATTCACTTTTGACACGGCTGGCCTTTTCAGCGGCTTCTTTTGCGGTTTTCATTTCCTCTTCCGCGTGCCTGCGATCCCGGATTTCTTTCCGCAGTTCCGCAGTGCGTTCCTCCACCTTGTGCTCCAGATGATGAATCAGGGCATGGAGCCGTGCAGACATATCATTGAATGTCCGGGCCAGATGTCCGAGTTCATCTCCGGAGCTGATGCACACCTGCATCGGAGTGTCTCCCCTGTGCAGGGCAGCCTCCGTCAGAATGAGGATATTCCGGGTGATGCTCTGATCCAGTATCCGGAATATCACCAGTGTCAGGGTCAGTCCGGCCAGGGCCGCGCCCGCAAGAATGCCGGTCATCCAACGGTATATTGCGGAAATTTCATTTCTGGCATGTTCCATTTCCTGATCCGAGAAAGAGATGAGTTCTTCGGATACAGGGGCCATTGCTTTGGTCTGCAGATCAAATTCTCTGATTCTGCTGTTAATTTCTGCATCCACCTGCAGAATTTCCTCGGCTGTGCGCACATAGATGTCAAGGCAGGAAAGAAACTGCTTTTCCGTATTCCCGCTGTCTTCCGGATTCAGGTGCTGTGCTGATTTCCGCAGTTGTGCGGCTGTGTTGAAACCTGCCTGCATAAAGGAACGCTGACGGGTGATGAGATAGTCTTTTTCAAAACTGCGCATTTTCCAATATGCCGCGAGCATTGCGGGATTTTCCTGAATTTCCGGACTTTGTTCAAGCATGGCAGCGTGCTGGTGCAACTGATCCTGCAGACGGCCTTTTCCGGCCAGCTTTTCCACCAGGGACAGGGCCTGAAGGAAAACAAGGGAATAACGGTCTGCGGCTGAGAGATAAAAATTCAGGTTCACATCAGTCTGGGGCAGGGAGCTGTTTATATTGGACAGGGCAGGGGATTTTTGCAACTGTGCGCTGAGAGACACGACTTCAGCAATATGCGCGCTGCTTTCCTGTCCGTAGATGCGGAAGGCCTCTGAAAATCCGATATGGGGATAATACAGAAAAAATTCTTTTTCCAGTCTCCGGGCATTCTGCATCTCCATGTCCATTTTGAGAACCAGTTCACGGAGTTTGGTGCTGTTCCAAATCACGGTCTCTGTTTTGTGCCGGACAAAGAGCAGGGATAGGCAGCCTGTGAGAGACAGCAGCAGAATCAGTGCCAGCATCAGTCCGAAGGTGCAGGAAAATTTTGCGGATATGGGCAGTGTACGCCAGTAACCGGACAGGGTTTTCAGGAATGAATTTCCGGGAAAGTGCAGGTTTTCTGAATACCTGTTCATGGCCGTGCTATTTTTCGGATGTGCGGAAATCCGGGTATGGTACAGGATATATCCGTACACACTGAGATTAAAAAGGATAACCAGAATGCCGAGAATAATCTGGTCGCTGCGGGCCAGTTCCGCAGGATACAGCACAGGCAGTATGTAATGTTCAACAAATCCGTTTTCATATCCGGTTCCTCCACCTTTCTGACGCAGCCAGATTTCCACATAGGTAAGGGGACATATATGACCGGAAAATTCAATATATGCGGCCCACAGCACAGCCGGAACATGCACCAGCATCAGTTTCCTGCGCCAAAGCACGGACAGTCCTCCGAACACGGCAAAGAGAACAAAAAGAAAATGGCATACTGCCACGATGTCGGCTGTCAGACGGTAAGGCATTTTTGGATTATCCGGGGGCATTCTGGCGGTTACTGCACGGGCCGGGAGTATGATCCGGCGATTTCATTAATTTTCGCATTTTTTCTTTCCCACAGAGATCACAGAGAAAAAAATACCCACAGAGGACACAGAGAGTTTTTGTTCAAAACTCTCTGTGTCCTCTGTGCAGATCTAGGCTTTAAGAAAATAATTTTGGGGTTTCCTGTAGGTTGGGGTGAGGAACGAATACCAGTAATTTCAGAACGTTATGGTTCGTTCCTCACCCCAACCTACTCCAAAATAATTATCTTAAAAGCTATCTCTGTGTCCTCTGTGGGAAACCTCACATTGAAATCCCAGTCCCCGATTCTTACAGACTGTTGAGATACTCCAAATCCTTTGTCTGACTGTTTTTGGTTCCGATGGTCAGGATTTCAATGCGGTTTTCCCTGGTTTTGCGGAAATAGAGACGGCCCTTGTAGCCGAAGACCACTTCCAGAACAGTCTGTCTTCCTTTTTTTCCAAACACTTTGCGTTTGATGGTCACCAGTTCCGGCTCATCATTAAGCAGATGAATCAGTTCCTCGCATTTGATTCTCAGATCCTCCTCCAGCGCGGCAAACCCGTTTACTGCCTTTTTTTCAAAAGAAATGTTTTTGTAAAGGGTTTTGAAGCGTTTCTGAAAGATATTCAAATCTTTTCTGGCAGGTTCCTCTTTTCCCCTGTCTTTTTCAAGAAGCGAGAGTTTTTCCTGCAGATCCCTGATTTCAGTCTGCTGTTCATCACGGAGTGCAAGATTGTTCTGAATTTTTTCCTCCAGGGTAATGATTTCCCTGACCATTGCATCCTCGTTCCTGCTGGCTCTGGCTTTTTCCTCATCAAGGGTTTTACGGAGACGCTCAAATTCGGCAGTCAAAGCAGCTCTTTCTTTTTCCAGGGTGCGGAGTTTTTCACTGTGCTGTTTTTCCAGATCCGCAAGCCGTCCGATTTCCCTGTTTTTCCCCACTGCCTCTTCACGGGCTTTGCGGGTACCTTTTTTGTAAAAATAGGATAAGAAACCGGATACAAGGGAAATATAAAAAATCAGCACAAGAATGGAAAGCAGGGAAGTGTATTCCAGCACAAGTTCTGTCCTGTACATCAGCCCCTCTTCCATCAGTTTCAGATTTTCTGCTGCCACCCGCATATGATCCGTGTTATGCCGGGAAAGAAAATCATCATCTGTTTCAAAAAAGGGGGGATAGAGAACAGTTCCCTTTTTGGTGAATACCGCTATTCTGACCTTTATGCCTGTTTTTGTCATGAGACTGGTTTTCAGATACTCGCTGATATTCTCACGTATCCGGTCTTTGAGACGCACATCGCCGCTGAGCAGGGGCTGGGGATTTCCAATGGCCGCGCTTTCGACTGCTGCCCGGCATTTGTCCTCCAGCCACCTGTCTATGTAGATTTTCTGTATGATTTCAACAGAAAATATGTACAGGATCGGGGGGATCAGTATAGCGAGAACCAGTGTTCTGAATGGGAGAAATTTCATATAATGCACCGGGTCTCAACGGATTTCAGACAGGAGACGTCTGGCATCCTCGGCTCCGTCAAAATTTTCATCCAGACTCAGTGCCTTTTCCAGAGCCCCCGCTGCCTGGGGATTTTCGCCGTTTTTATGATATGCCAGTCCCAGATGATAGTGGATTACCGCATTGTCCGGTGTTTTGGACAGGCTGTCTGCAAACTCCCGGATCGCGCTGGGGTAAAGATCCTTTTTGTAATAAATCCATCCCAGCGTGTCCATAATGCTGGAATCTTCAGGCAGAATTTCTTTGGCTTTCTGGGCAAATCCCAGGGCTTCATTCAGATCTTTGCCCTTTTCAGCCAGGAGCCAGGCCAGGTTATTGGCGGCAGGTGCAAAATCCGGTTTGATTCTCAGGGCTTCCCTGTAATGCTTTTCTGACAGATCATACTGTTTCTGCATGTCATATATGGTTCCCAGCAGCATGTGGGGACCTGCCTGACCGGGATTTTTTGCGATAACAGACTGATACTGTTCAACTGCTTTGTCCGCCTTTCCGTCTGTGAGATAGATTCTGGCCAGCGCATAATAGGGACGCACGGAATTGGGATCTTTTTCCAAAGATTTCTGAAAAGCAGCCTCTGCTTCGGATTTTTTCCCCTGGGCCATATATATTCCGCCCTGAATATTGTGGATCATGGCCTGCGCAGCCGGGGTTTCTGCCACAATTTTCAGTTGCTCATCACATTTTTTCAGAGCGGTATCCAGGTCTTTCCGGGATGTGTGGATAAGAATCATATGGGTAAACACATCCATCAGGCGGGGGTTGATGGACAGTGCTTTTTCAAAACTGCGCATGGCTTCGTCGTATTTTTTCTGCGCACTGTACAGGATTCCCAGCCGGTAATAGCCCGTGGGATTGTCAGGCGACAGGGTAAGCAGGGACTGAAATGCCTTTTCTGCCTTTTCCGTGTTTTTATGATACATGTGGCAGTTTCCCATTATGAGCATGGCCTGATAACTGTCAGGCATCACTTTCAGAACCTCCTCACTTTCCTTTTGCGCATTTGCAAAATCCTTTTCCCTGAAATGGATTTCCGCAAGCAGGAGCCTGGCTTTCATATTGCGGGGCTGCAGTTCCACTGCCCTGAGCAGATCTGTTTTTGCAACTTTGATGTCCCCCTTTCCCATATGAGCCAGTCCCCTGAAATAATAAGCACGATCCGAGTTCGGTTCCTCTTTGATCAGTTGTGCAAAAATATCCCCTGCTTCGGCAAAATTCCCTTTGGAAAGCAGAATTTCCCCTTTGAGCATACGGGCTGAAAAATGGGCGGGATTCTTTTCCAGAATTTTGGCAAGATATTTCTCTGATTCTTCCGGTTTGCGGTTTTCAAAATAAAAACGGGCCAGGGAATCCATTACAGGAAGCTCATCGGGCCGCACTTCCAGAGCCTTCTGATACATAGCCAGTTCTTTGTCCTTATTTCCGGTGAGTTTGTAAAAACCGGCCGCGGCCATATATGTTTTCATATTGTCCGGTTCAGTCTCAATGGCTTTCAGATAGGCTTTTTCCGCCTGATCATTGCGCTGCTGCCGCAGATAAAAATCCCCCAGCAGAATATGCAGATCCGCATCTTTGGGATTTTTTTCCACAATATTTTTTATCTGTGCCTCAGCCCCGGCATAATCCTTTTTGGATACAAAAAAACTGAACAGGGCCAGTTGGGGTTTTACATCATTGGGATCGATGGCAATGGCTTTTCTCAGATTTTCCTCCGCAGCATCAAAACGGTTCTGCCGGATATGCAGACGGGCCAGGGCCATGTAGGCACGGGACTGCTTTGGATTAATTCTGATAATCTGCTCAAATATCGCTGCAGTTTCATCGGTTTTTTCCTCCTGCTCCAGAATACCGGCCCGCAGAAAAAGCATTTCCGTGTCTTCGGGATTTTTTTCCAGAACAGCGTCCACCCGTTTTCCTGCCTCATCAAAGTTTTTCCCCAGAAAATAAAAAGTGGCAAGTTTGCGCTTTGCCTCACTGTTTTCCGGCTCAACTGATTCCAGTATGGAGTATTCCCTGAACGCCTCTTTTGCCTTTCCCAGTTTCAGATAGGTTTCCCCAAGCCGGGCATGGACTTCAGTGAATTTGGGATCAATGTTCAGCGCGTTTCTGAATTCAATTTCAGCCTCTTTGAATTCGCCTTTTTCATAATAGGCCTTTCCTTTTTCAAAATGGGATGCTTTTTTTTCCTCATCAGATGTGCATCCGCAAATCAGAGAAGAAAAAAACACAAAAACGAAAAAAGCTTTCACCAGTTTCATCACAATACCTCCGGAATTTTTTGTTCCTGGTTGATGCAGATACAGGTTTTAAGATATAATTCAAAAAATATTTCATCCTGAAATCATTAAGGTTTTCAAACCTGTGCAGGTTTTGAGGGACAAATATTTTTTTGAAAAACATAAAAAATGCCATACTCAAATCCTGATCGTTTTCAGATGCATCATGATCCGGGACAGGCATTTTCTTAAAAAATCCGGGACAGGCATTTTCTTAAAAACTGTATAAGTCAGAATTGACAATATCCCTGAATTTTTCAGAAAAATTTTTACACCTCTGCACAGACGGCTGCGTGCGGTACTGTAAAAATATTTTTCTGAATATCCGTATATTTCGACAACTGAGTAAAAAATGCAACAGAAAAATGAAAACATTTTCATTTCTCTCACGGGACAGTGAAAAAAAATGCAGATTCCTGTTGCCTGTCTGCCCTGTTGATTGATATGATCCGCAAAAAGCTGATCAGAAATGTTCCGGAGTGCAAAAACTGCATTTTGCACTCCTTTGGAAAGTTTTTGATCTGCCGGTACTCTGAGATGAAAACGGTTTTCATCTCAGGGAATTTCTGAAACCTTACAGAAAGGGAGGAATATTTATGGGAAAACGGTATATGGCACTGGGGATCAGTATTCTGGTTCTGCTGTTTTCCGCGGGAGTTCAGGCAGCGGAAAATCTGGCAGACTGGAAAGATTATGTCTGGCAGGGCAATGTCACCATGTCGCATCCGGGCACGGTGTACACTGTAAACGCAAACGGAAATAACAAGGAGGCAATGGGAAGGACATACAAGAATTTTCCCAATGCAGTGGGAATGTCTGCCATTGTGAATGTTTCCCAGAGTTCAGGAGAAAACGGAATCGGTATCCGCCGGAACATCGGGAAAGCTTTGGACGGCAGCAAAGTCATGGCAGAGCTTTATGTAAACCAGTTTGAGGGAAACAAAAGAATCCAGTACAAAATCAGAAAAAGGGATGACAACGGCAACACTCTGAAAGTCTATGCCAGAGGCTATATGGGGGATTTTTTTGGCATATGGGAGACAGGACAGAATGTGCAGATAGCCTTTGCCCGTGTCGGTGATGAGGTCTGGTTTTACACCCCGCAGAACAATGCGGGGCTGGTCAAAATTCTGCTGATGGAACCTGTGCAGGCTGCGGAAACTTTGGAGGACAAAGACAAAAATATGGAAATATGGGCATGGACTCAGGAGGGAAGCGGAAATACCCTGTCTGCGACTGTCAGCGATGTGGAAATTCTCTATCCCTGGTGGTAATGTCACTGCTTTGAGACCTTTCCGAAAGCATTGCAGAAACTGTATTTTTGCATTCCCGGAACACTTGGGGCAGTATCAGAATAACCTGCTGCGGACGCTGAGTGTTTTGAAAATCCTCAGCGTCTGCGGACAGGAATATTTTTTTGCAAACCCAACCCTGATAGAGGCTATGAGACAGATATTTCTGAAAGTCTGCGGCTGAAAATCAACTGCACAGCCCATGTAAACTTCCCGGCATTCTCCAAATCCATTGTTTTCTGCACCTCAATCAGTTCAAAAGAAAGGAAACATTATGAATTTATTTGTTAAGTTTTTTAAAACAGGAATCCTGATCATTCTGTGCGCAGCTCTTTTCTGCAACTGCACAGAGAAGTATCAGGATAGATCAGGAACGGTTAGTTCACAGGATGAAAAAGCAATGCCTGCGGAACCCTTTGTAACACTCTACAGGATGGGGCCTACGGCTTATGCTCCGATGCCTGCCCCGGCTCCGCAGATATTTAATACCGAACAGTATGATCATATTCAGGAAAGCGGTTTCAAATCCCCTGCTCATGATCCTCTTTCCACATTCTCCATTGATGTGGACACGGCCAGTTACGCCAATGTGCGCCGTTTTCTGAATGAAAACAGTATGCCGCCCGAAGATGCTGTGCGGATCGAAGAGATGATCAATTATTTCACCTATGATTATCCTGAACCGGATGGAAAAGAACCTTTTTCCCTCACCCTTGAATCTGCTTCCTGTCCCTGGAAAACGGATCATCGGCTGGTTCATGTTGGAATAAAAGGCAAAAATATTCCCCTGGATCAGATTCCGCCCATGAATCTGGTTTTTCTGCTGGATGTATCCGGATCCATGGAATCACCGGACAAACTGCCCCTGCTGAAAAAAGCATTCAGGCTGCTTGCCGAGCAGTTGCGGGCCAAAGACAGGGTCGCGATTGTGGTCTATGCGGGCGCGTCCGGGCTGGTGCTGGATTCCACACCCGGAGATCGGACAAAAACCATACTTGATGCCATTGAACGTCTGGAGGCAGGCGGTTCCACAGCAGGCGCGCAGGGCATACAGCAGGCATATGATGTGGCAAAGAAGAATTTCATCCGAAAAGGCAATAACCGGGTTATCCTTGCCACAGACGGGGATTTCAATGTTGGTGTGTCCTCAGACGGGGAACTGGTGCGTATGATTGAGGAAAAACGCAATGAGGGAATTTTTCTCACTGTTCTTGGTTTTGGCACGGGCAATGTCAAAGACAGCAAAATGGAAAAACTCGCGGATAAGGGCAACGGGAATTACGCATATATTGATTCCCTGCTGGAGGCCAAAAAGGTGCTGGTAAAGGAAATGGGCGGAACGCTCTTCACCATTGCCAAAGATGTGAAGATACAGGTTGAGTTCAATCCCGCAAAAGTAAAGGCATACCGGCTTATCGGTTATGAAAACCGTATGCTGAACAAAGAGGATTTCAATGATGACAAAAAAGATGCGGGTGAACTGGGCGCAGGCCATACCGTGACTGCTTTGTATGAAATCATCCCGGCAGGCTCAGGGGAAAGTGTTCCGGGTGTGGATGATCTGAAATACCAGACTTCGCAGGTAAAGTCAGACGCTGTAGGTTCATCTGAAATGCTTACCCTGAAACTCCGCTACAAACTCCCGGAAGAAGATCAGAGCAGACTGCTGACAAGGGCAGTGACCGATACCGGGCTTTCTTTTGAACGGGCTTCGGAGAATCTGCGCTTTTCCGCATCCGTTGCCGGATTCGGGATGCTGCTGCGGAAATCTGAATTCAAAGGCAGTATGAACTACAAAGAGGTCATCAGCATTGCCAAAAATGCCAGGGGAAAAGATGAAAACGGATACCGGGCAGAGTTTATCCGTATGGCAGAACAGGCTGAAATGCTGGACAGATAAATGCAAAGGCATAATATGAAATCTTAAACAGACCTGTTCCCTGTTCCAAACAGCCACAAAGACACAAAGACGCAAAGTTTCACAAAGAACGCAGCACAGTTGATTTTCATATAATTATTCCAGATCCTTCGGGAGCCTGTATGAAAAATTCCCGGCTTTGTGAATCTTCGTGCCCTGGTGTCTTCGCGGCTGATTTAATCTGCGGGAGCGTGGATACAGAGACAGTCTTTCAGCCTCTTTATGTCCATACTTTATGTATAAAAAAATAAATCTGTATAAAAACAGATATATAAAAACATAATACACTTTTATGCCCGGCACAAAAACCGATTCGGGACTGACCGGACAGTCAGAAAAAAAATATTTTCTGAAATTATATATTGTAATTTGCCAAAGAGTTATGTATACTCCCAAAGTTTATATTGTCTCTTTTTGGGGCAGTATTATAAAAAAGGCCAAGGGGGGTATACTTTTAATGGAACAGGTTGTCAGAACAGATGAAAAAGAACTGAGCAATACTGCCGCAGCGGCAGAAACCGATATGACAGAGGCTGTGTCAGACTCTGCGGGGAAACAGCGGGAACACAGTGATGATTCCATGGAAAATCTCATGGATATGTACGAAGAGAGTTTCAAACGCTT
>CAZHPS010000041.1:0-23680 GCA_964534335.1 uncultured Desulfobacterales bacterium | reverse complement strand
GGGGTGTCATTATTATAGCATTGCGTGATTTTTTAACCCCGCAGGGGGTGTCATTATTATAGCATTGCGTGATTTTTTAACCCCTCAGCATTATTGCAGAAAAATGAATATTACCCGCAATCCAAAACCCTTTTGGCAATGACATCCAGTGTTTCACGGGCTTTTTCAAAATCAAAATCAAATATCTGTGTTTCCATGCTGGTAATCAGGTCTTCCATGCCGAAACTGCTGAGCCTGGGTTTGAGTTTTTTCAGGCTTTCTGCGGCTTCGGTATCGCCGTCTTTGATAAACTGAGCAAGTTCCTTCAGCACAGTCTGCAATTCTGAAGGATCTTCCGGTATGCAGTCTGCTTTTTTTTCTGATTCTGCAATGGCAGGTTCCTCATTCGGCACTGCCTTCATACTGGCCACCGATTCCCTTGCCTGATGCAGGGAAGCTTCAAACAGGGGCAGAATCCGGGTGTATGCGGCAATTTCCCGCATTTTCCGGCCTGGATGCTCCCGAATGCAGGATTCCAGTTCGCCTGCACTTCTCCAGAGTTCTGATGCCCCCATATTCCCGGCCACGCCTTTGATGGCATGAACCATATTTCCGGCAGTCTCTGTATTTCCTTTTTCCAGATTTTCCCGGATGATATCTGCCGCATTTGCATAATCTGCGGAAAAGGCCAGCAGCAGTTTTCTGTAAAGAACGGCATTTCCGCCCACCCTGCGGATTCCAAAGGCCATATCAATACCGGGGAAATCAGATTTTTGGCTCAGGGATGCGGATTCCGGGAAACAGGCAGGAAATTGGGGAATTTCCCCTTCACGTACATTGCTGTTTTCCGCTCTGATGATATGATCTTCCAGAACCGCAAACATCTGATCCGGATCCACGGGTTTGCTCAGATAATCATCCATTCCTGCATCAAGACATCTCTGTTTCTCTCCGTCCATCATATGCGCTGTCATGGCGACAATGGGAATTCCGCGTTTGACACCTGACACCTGTTCCTTGCTCCCTGACACTGACACTTCAGAATTTCTCTTTTGCCTCTCAAATTCCCGGATAGCCGCTACAGCTTCGTATCCGTCCATTTCCGGCATCTGAACATCCATGAGGATCAGATCAAAATCTGATTTTTTCACGGCCTCCACAGCCTCTTTGCCGTTGCTTACGGTTTCCGGAACCATTCCCCGTTCTTCCATCAATGCCCGGATAACAATCTGGTTGATTCTGCTGTCTTCCGCAACGAGAATTCTGGCTCCCTGCAAAATACTGTTTTCCTGTTTTTCCATACTGCAATCCTTTGCTGTCCCATGCAGCGTTTTGCCGGGTTCTGTTTCCGGAATTTCTGCCGCGTATCTGAATTGAATGCTGCGCCTGTGGCAGCAGATCGGAAGTTTTTTGCTGTAAAGACTGCCGGAGTTTAGGAAACTTTGGTGCGCAGCTCCTGACACTGTCCGTCATAAGTGAACCTTTGCCAAAGTTATTTCTGCTGCTGCGGGGGAAGGTTCGGAACCGGTCACTTTACCCCTGAATCTGCCCGTTTCAGTCTGAGGATGACTTCTGTTCCATGATCTCCCGGATTTTCTTCCTGATTTTTTGACAATACCCGTATGCTTCCGCCATAGGCTGTCATGAATTTTCTGATAAGGGGCATTCCGAATCCTGTGCCGGTTTCCCCTTCTGTTCCGGGACGGCTGGTGGCTTTGCTGATGTCAAAGATGTTTTTGAGCATTTTCTGCGACATTCCGATACCCGAATCCCGGACTGATATTTCAGCATACTCACCGTCAGTGCGCGCAGTCACGAAGATTTTGGAATTTCTGGGGGAAAATTTCACAGCATTGGTGAAAATATTGTTCATCACCGAATTTACAAAAGATATTTTTTCCGCCCGGATTTTCAGACCTTTCTCAGCCTGAGTCTCCAGTTCTATCTGTTTTGCGGCAAATCTGTCTTTCAGCAGGGAAGAAGACTGTGTAAGGGCATCTGAAAAAGAGATGTCCTCAATTCTGAGTTTGTGTTCCTCCAGAGCGCGCATGTTGCGCACCAGCCGGATGATTTCAACACCGTTCTGTGCGGAGGAAAGCAGGTAGGGTTTCAGTTCCTCAAATTTTTCATAATCTTTCAGAAGTGCCAGCAGGCACATGAGTGAATGAAAGGTGTTGGACAGATCATGGCAGAGAACATGAAGAAGTTCTTTCCTTTCATTGCTTACGGTTTCGATCATATCCTTGCTGAATTTCAGATCCAGATGGGTATGGACACGAACCAGCAGTTCCGTGGCATTGAATGGTTTTGTGATATAATCCACAGCGCCCATCTCAAATCCTTTGATAATATCATCCGTATCTGTGCGCGCTGTAAGGAAAATCACCGGTATATTCTTTGTCTGCGGGGAGGATTTCAGATGTCTGCAGGTTTCATAACCGTCCATTTCCGGCATCATAATATCCAGCAGGATCAGATCCGGGATCACCTTTTCGACCAGATTCAGTGCCTGCAGACCGTTCCGGGCCACATTGACCTGATACCCCTCTTTCAGCAGTATGGTTCCCAGAATCTGGATATTGCCCTGGGTATCATCAACAATCAGAATGCGTGCTTTTTTTTCCTGATCATCAGTCATTTTCTGTCTCCTTTATCACCTTTTATAAGGGAAGATATTTTGTTGATTCTGATTTGATATTAATTCAGTCAGGTTATCAAAACCCTGAGAAAATATCAAATGATTCTTTCAAAATTTTGTCCTGTCTCTGCGCTCTTTGAGTTTTATGAACTGTTCAGGCGGGTCAGAATAAATCAGCCGTTTCCCGTGGAGGCCGGTCAGATGCGTTTTTTCAGTCAGAGCATGACACATCTGAAAAAAACTGCTTTCCCAGCCCGCATTTATTATTTCAGATGCGCTGATTATACTGCAAAGAAAACAGTCTGTACATTTATTTGTTACAAAGAGCATCTCTGTGGTATATAATAGGCAAAATCCATTTCCAAAGCAAACGGAGGTGTCCATGCACGTCAGCTCTGATTACGAAAAACTGGAAGAAAGGAACCGGCAACTGGCGGAAGAGGTCGCCAGTCTGAAACAGGCCATGAGGGAATGCCGGGATGACAACCTGCGCCACAAAATGGCACTGGATGCCGTGAACGAGGGTTTATGGGACTGGAATCTGAAAACAAACCAGGTATATTTCACACCCCGGTATTATACCATGCTGGGCTATGAACCCTATGAAATGTCTCCGGGATTTGAAACCTGGCTGCAACTGCTTCATCCTGATGATACAGAACCGGCTATCAGGGAACTGAAGAATTATCTGTCCGGAAAAACACTCAGCTTTGAAATTGAATTCCGTATGCAGACCAAGTCCGGTCAGTGGAAATGGATATTGGGCAAGGGAAAAGTCATTGAATGTGATCACATGGGCATACCGGTCCGCATGCTCGGTACACATGTGGATATCCATCAGAGGAAGACGGATGAAGCCCGCACCACCCATCTGAACGGAATCCTGCAGGCCATCCGGGAAGTCAGTCAGCTTATTCTCCGGGAAAAGGATAGGGAAAAAATAATCCGGGGAGTGTGCGGAATTCTGGTAAGGGTCTGCGGATACCGGAATGTCCGGATTATTCTGATGAAAGAAAGCGGAGAACCTGTGCTATGGGCTGAATCCGGTATGGACAGACCTTATTTTGACTGCTTTATCGAATCTCTGAAACAGGGGCTTCCCATTCCCTGCATCATCATGGCAAGAAAGCGGGCAGATGCGGTCTTTGTCAGTCATCCTTCCGCATTTTGTATGGACTGTCCCCTGAAAGACAGCAGCGGAGAAAATACTGTCACCATGCCCCTCAGGTACGGAAAAACAGATTTCGGCATTCTTTCTTTTTCCCTGCCCGGCATCTTAATTCCCGATGACACAGAGCAGGAACTGGTGATCAATATTGCCGGGGATATCGCGTTCTGCCTGTACAGTCTGGAACTGGAAAAACAGCGGGAGGCAACAGAAAATGAGCTGCGCAAATACGAAATCATTATCTCAGCCGTGCGCGATCCCATGTTTTTCATTGACAGGAATTATGTTTTCCAGAGTGTAAACCAGGCATATCTGGATTTTTTCCGGAAAACCCGTGAAGAGGTTGTGGGCCGTTCCATACCGGAAACCCTGGGGATCGATATTTTTCAAAGCAGTTACAAAGAACAGATTGACCGCTGCCTTTCCGGCAAATCCATCCGTTATCAGGAGCGGATTGCTGTGCAGGGCAGTGAGGAACGCTATCTGGATATCACTTATTATCCCTACAGGGAAAAAAACGGAACTGTGTCCGGAGTCATTATGAGCTCCCGTGACATCAGCAGCCTCAAGGAAACTGAGGCTTCCCTGATTTCCCGCACCTATGAACTGGGCGAACGGGTCAAGGAGCTCAACTGCCTTATCGGGATTTCCGTGATGATGGAAAAACCTGACATCAGCATCGAGGAAATATTTGACAGCATGATTGAACTGCTGTGCGCAGCGTTTCAGTATCCGGAAATTGCCTGCGCGGGAATCCTGCTGACTGACGGACGGATCTTTGCCAGCCCCAATTTTATGGAAACACAGTGGAAACTGTCCAATGAGATTGTGTCCGAAGGCAGTCACTTTGGCAGAATTGAGGTGTATTACCGCCAGGAGGCTCCCCTGATCGGCGACAGCCCTTTTGCTGCCGAGGAAAAAATGCTGGTTCATTCCGTTGCGGAACGTCTGGGAAAGGTGCTGGAGCACAGACAGGCTGATGCATCGCTGATGGAAAGCGAGAAGCGGTTCCGGGATCTGGTGGAAAATTCTCCGGTGGGAATCTGCATTATCATCAATCACAGGATTGTGTATGAAAATCCGGAACAGAAGCGGCTTTGCCTTTTTGGACAGTTCACCGGATTTCCGACTTTTGACAATCTTCACCCGGATGACATTGAAAAAATACGGGAATTTTACCTGGAAATTGCCGCGGGGCAAAGGGAAAGCGCGGAGACGGATTTCCGGTTTTACCCTTTCCGCACCAAAGATTCCCGGTCTGAACTGACTTGGGTGAACTGCCGCATGAACCGGATCCGTTTTCAGGGAGAGGATGCAGTGATGTTCAACATGATTGATACCACACGCACTAGGGAGATGGAAAATCTGCTGAGCATCCGGGACAAAATGTCATCCCTGGGCCGGGTGGCTGCGGGGATTGCGCATGAAATCCGCAACCCCCTTTCCGGTATCAATATTTATCTGGATACGCTGGAGCAGATGGCGGATAGTTCGCACGATCCTGAAAAAACAGAAAATATTATCAGAAAAATCCAGTCTGCCTCCGACAAAATTGAATCCATCATCAAACGGGTGATGGATTTTTCCAAACCCGGTGAACCCAGGTTTGCGCATATTGACATCCGGCAGCCGGTTGAGGAGGCCATTCAGCTCACATCCGTGACTCTGCGGAAAAGCGGTATTGAACTCCGCAGGGAGATCACAGCCGCTCCTGTTTTCTGCTACGCGGATGCGCACATGATCGAACGGGTGATACTCAACCTGATCAACAATGCAGCCGATGCCATGAAGGAACCGCATATCAAAAATAAGATTCTGGAAATCGCTGTCACAAAAAACAGATCTGATGCAAGGGTAAGCGTGTGTGATTCCGGCCCCGGCATTCCCGCAGACGCTGTCCGGAAAATCTTTGATCCCTTTTTCAGCACCAAAAGTTACGGAACCGGCATCGGGCTGAGTCTCTGTCACCGGATTGTCACGGATCACGGCGGTTCCCTGGATGTCTCGGCCAGCCATCTGGGCGGGGCCGGTTTTACAGTCAGACTTCCTTTAAAAGAGGAGAAAATATGATTTCCTTTGCCATATGGATTGTGGATGATGAAAATTCCATCCGGGAGGGCATTGTCATGGCCCTGGAAAGGGATTATCAGATGAAGGCATTTGCAGATGCGGAATCTGCGCTGGCTCTTATGCAGGAACAGTCACCGGATCTGCTTCTTCTGGACATCGGACTGCCGGGTATGGACGGCATCACTGCTTTGAAAAAAATCAGGGAGATGCACCCGGATCTGCCTGTGGTGATGATCACAGCCTATGAGGATGTGAAAACCGTAATATCCGCCATGAAAATGGGCGCGCATGACTATGTCATCAAACCCATTCTCATGCCCGGGCTGCGGTCAACGATTCACAATGCGCTGGAAACCATACGCCTGAAAAAAGAGGTGCAGATTCTGCAGGAGCGTTATCTGAAAGAAAATCTGCCCTGTTTCATCGGGGAAAGCCGGTCCATTCAGAATGTCATGAAATTCATTGCACAGGTGGCAAAAAGCCCGGACACGCCCATTCTCATTCTGGGGGAAACCGGCACGGGCAAGGAACTGCTTGCCGGCGCAGTGCATTACCGGAGTCCCAATTTCAGGGGCTGTTTTGTCACGGTCAACTGCGCGGCCATTCCCCGTGACCTGATTGAAAGCGAACTTTTCGGTTATGAAAAAGGAGCGTTCAGCGGAGCCAACTCAACAGGGAAAAAAGGGCTGATTGAAATGTCGGAAAACGGAACCCTGTTTCTTGACGAGATCGGGGATTTGATTCCCGAAGCCCAGGCCAAGCTTTTGCGTTTTCTGGAGGAAGGCGAGTTTTACAGAATCGGGGGCACACGGAAACTGAAAGTCCGGACAAGGGTGATTTCAGCCACCAACAGGGATCTGGAAGACATGATGAAAAAAGATCTTTTCAGAAAAGACCTGTATTTCCGTCTGAGCGTGATAAAGGTGCAGATACCGTCTCTCAATGAGCGCAAAGAGGATATTATGCCCATTGCCATGCACTTTCTGCATGAATTCAACCAGAAATTCACCAAATCCTTTACCGGCTTTTCGCCCTCCGCAGAAAAACATTTACTGTCCCATAACTGGATCGGCAATGTGCGGGAGCTGAGAAACGTGATTGAACGGGGAGTGCTGGTGGGAACCGGATCTCATCTTTCCCTTGAGGAACTGGGATTTCAGAAAAAAGAGGATGTTGCGGAACCGGAAAAGGGGCAGATGCGTTTTCCGCGTCTCACTGAAAAGGGTATTGATCTGCCTGCCCTGCAGGAAGAAATGGAAGTCTATTATATTCAGGAGGCTCTGCGCCAGACAGCAGGAAATGAAACCCGTGCAGCAAAACTCCTGAATCTCAAACCCCACAATTTCCGCTACCGAAGCGGAAAACTGAAAAAAGGGTATGGGGATTAGGGATTGGGGTAGAGGCTGGGGGCAGATAGCAGGTTTGATTTGTCAGCAGCTTAGGGCGGATTGTCTGAACTGTGATTCGTCTGATTTCTGTGACTGCTCTGATTTTATCCGCACTTTAATCAGACAAATCAGAATAATCAGACAAATCCGGGTTCAGACAACCGGCACATTGTCTGAACTGTTATTTGTCTGATTTTATTCGCACCTTAATCAGATAAATCAGAATAATCAGACAAATCCGGGTTCAGACAGCCGGTACATTGTCTGAACTCTGATTCATCTGAATTTATATGATTACTCTGATTTTATCCGCACCTTAATCAGATAAATCAGAATAATCAGAATAATCAGACAAATCCGGGTTCAGACAACCGGTACATTGTCTGAACTGTTATTTGTCTGATTTTATTCGCACCTTAATCAGATAAATCAGAATAATCAGACAAATCCGGGTTCAGACAGCCGGTACATTGTCTGAACTGTGATTCGTCTGATTTCTCTGATTACTCTGATTTTATCCGCACCTTAATCAGACAAATCCGGGTTCAGACAGCCGGCACATTGTCTGAACTGTGATTCGTCTGATTTCTCTGATTACTCTGATTTTATCCGTACCTTAATCAGATAAATCAGAATAATCAGACAAATCCGGGTTCAGACAGGCTGCCATTTCCAGTTCCTTGCCCCCCAATTCCCAAATTCCATTCCCCAACCCCTTTCAACTCGCAGCCCGTAACAGATTTCAGAAAATTGTCAGATTTGTGACAAAATTCTTATCCTGATATAATCCTTTGTATTTTAAACAGATATATCTTCCTGTCTCTCATTTTCCTCAGAAAATCATCCTTTCTTTCCTGTTTTTCATATGCTGCGGACAGGCCATAAAGCCTTTCATAAAAAATTAAACATGATATTTCAAACTGTTAAATGATATTTTTCATGTATGGCATATTTTATGCTAAGGGGTATGTATGATGGCACTTTCATTTTTGTGAAAAAACAGTTCAGCCCCAAAGGAGGCGGATATGAAGAGAGATGATTATTATAACGTGATAAATTCTTTTAATTTTCAGGAAGCCGTGCACACATGTGATCTGTGCGGCCGCAGAATTTCGGAAAACAGCTCTTCAGTCAGCAACGGTATGGATTTGTGCTCCAACTGTTACTTCCGCTGGGATGAACTGGGAGCAGGGCATACCAGAGAGTGCATCCGGAATTTCAGCATCGGAAATGTGTTCTGACACATATTTCCGTAAAGGAACCCATGATACGCATAATTTCCTTTTTCATTTTTCTTAGGAAAGGAGCATGCAGGGATTTCATCGTGGCAGTATGAATTTTGAATTTTTCGCAAAGGACATAAACTTTTCAGACACCTTCAACTTACAGACAAAGGAATGCAGACAAATATGGAGAACATGGAAAAAGTGGAAAAAACAGAGGAAAAAACGGTGATGAATCTGTGGACAGAATGTATGACAGACTGCTGGAGCACAGTATTCGGACTTTATTCTGTCAACGGAAACGGAAATGGTAACGGAAATGGTAACGGAAACGGCCCAATGAAACTTGCCAGCAGCACGGTGAAATCCTGTATGACTTTGTGGAAATCCCTGTCTTCCGCCATGATGAGGCCCGATGCAGTGGCATCCATTCCCAAGGCGATGGGCGAATTCCCCATGATTTTCCTCAAAATGCAGCAGAAAGAAGTGGACAGATTTTTTCAAATCCAGGATCACTGGATCGAAAAGAGCGAAAGTTTAGCGAAACTGACACGGCTGATGTATATGAAAGCAGTGGTATAAAACTTTATGTACCGGAGATACGGCCTTGTGCATCCCTATGGAACTGTTTGCCGAACTGAGAAAAAAAAATATTCTGCTTGTGGATGACAACGAGTGGATACGGGATTCTCTGTGCATTTTTTTTGAAACCAGGGGATGCAGACTGAAAGCAGTGGAAAGTGCAGAGGCCGGGATGAATGAAATGGGCAGACAGAACTATGATATTATGATCACAGATTATCAACTGCCGGGAATGAGCGGACTGGATCTGCTCAGACAGATTCAGCACATGTATCCGCATATGCTGACCATACTCATTTCCGCATACGGAAATCATGAAATATACGCTCAGGCCGCAGAAATCGGTGTTGAGAACATCATTGAAAAACCGTTCAACATGGGAATGATAAAAGCATCGCTGACCCGGATGATATGCGGAGAAAAGGGAGAAAACTATGATGACACCAGGCAGGGTGAAGTGGTTTAACCGCGAAAGAGGGTTTGGATTTGCCGAAACCGATATGCACAGTCATGTGCTTGTGTATGGCAACTGCATTGAAAATGACTGTCAGCTTTATGATTTGAAAGAAAGTGACCGGGTACTTATGGAAGTGAGAACAACATTCAAGGGACCGGAAGCTGTGCGTGTGCAGCGATATTTTCCAATCTCCCGTTAACTCAGGAAGCCCTGTTGCAGAGTGTTCAATCATGCGGCATCATTTCAGCGCAGGAGCATAAGCGCGGTTTATGCACTTAACTCCCTGAACAAAATCAGCAGACTGAAAATCCCCTGAAACGGCAGGTGTAATCGGCTGAAACTTCCTTTTTATTCCTTTCAGAGGGAAAAATTCTGTTTTTTTCAGAACCATGATTTTTCTGAAAAACACGGATTCTCTGAAACCGGGATATGAAAATGAACGGTCAGTTATTCACCGCAGATAAATAAGGAGGTGCTGTGAAAAAAGAGGGCTGTGACAATACAGGCATCCGTATGCTGATTGAACATTACCGGAAAATGTTCAGAATCCCGGAAAACCTGTATTATTATTCGGCATCGGATTATGTCAATGCGGAAAGAAATTTCATAAAAGTCGCGTTGCAGAACGGAACACTTTAAAATTCATAAGCAAACCTCTTTGTCCGGTTCGGTTTGATTCTGTATGCTGTTTTCTCCTGCACCGAAAACAGAACATCCTGCTTTCAGATCCCTTTCAATAAAAAATCAAACCGAACCGATTTTCCCTTATTTGCATTTTTTCTTTGCCAGATCCGCGGCAGATGCAATTTTTCTGTTCATCTCCATTGTCATATCCGCAATTTCCTCCAGCAGTTTTCCCACATCTTCCATATGGTTTTGTGCAGCTTTCTGCGCCCATTCCCGGTAATTTTCTGAATGGTCTGCATTGTGTTTGAGCCAGTGATCAAGGAGTTTTGCCATTTTGTCCTCAAAAGACATTTCTCCCGGCTGCCCCTGACTGTGGTTATGATCATCATTATGACTGTGGGTGTGAGGATCATGGTGGTCATGATGGTCGTGGCAGTGAGCATGATGCCCGTGATCATGGTCGTGATGGTCGTGGCAGTGATTATTATGTCCGTGATCATGGTCGTGATGGTGTGTCATATCATTGGTCTCCCTTTCTCCAAGATGTCAAATCAGAATATTCCTGTTGCTGAAAAATCCGGTTTCTGTTCTTCTTCCGCTTTGACTTTCGCGGAAGATATGATATAAGACAGATTATGATAAGAAAAGCAAGCATAAAAGACATCAAATCAATTCATGAACTTCTCCGGGGCTATGGTCAGAAAGGTGTTCTGCTGCCCCGGCCCCTGAGCCAGTTGTATGATCATCTCAGAGATTTCCGGGTGTATGAAGATCAAAACAGCCATTCTGTCATCGGGTGCTGCGCTCTGCAGTTCTGCTGGGAGGATTTGGCAGAAATCCGTTCCCTGGCAGTTCATCCGGATTATACCGGCAGAAAAATCGGGGCCCGGCTGCTTACGGATGCCCTTGATGAAGCTGCTGCTTTTCACATCCGGAAAGTGTTCACCCTGACCTACCGCCCCGGTTTTTTTAAAAAAATGGGATTTTCCCCCATTGATCGGGCAGAACTTCCCTTAAAAATCTGGAGTGACTGCATTTCCTGCGTCAAATTTCCCAACTGCGATGAAAATGCCATGATGAAAATTCTGCCGGATTAAATACTGGGTGCATGATACTTGGTGACGTTTTTTTCCACTTTCCAATCTCATGCTTCAACCTCATTGAATTAATCAGAAAATTTTTCATCCGGAGCAACAAACTGAAAATTTGGCAGTGGGACTTTTCATACTGATAAAAATATGATATACTGCTCCTGTCTTTTTATATCAGAAAACAGGAGGAAAAAAATGACTGCAGTGAAATGCCGCCGCCGCGGCAGTGAAAACATCCGCAAAAACGGCGGGACTCCTACAGATTCACTACAGTCAGGGATGTCCGAATTTGGCAGGAAAAATGCTTTCTTTCAGCCGGGACGGGGATTTTCACAAAATCAGCATCCGAAGTTTTAGTGATCATTATAATAATTTGGCATTACCGGGATTATCAGTATGAAAAGTCCCGCTATCAGAAAAAGATCCTATCGCCAGTCCCTCAGTCCGTAGCGGGCCATAATGCTCTCCATCTGCCCGGAAGCACGAAGCTCTTTCATGCCTTCTGCAAACAGGGCAGCATACTTCTGACCGTTTCTGTCCCTGTAAAATACCGGATAGGATTCCCCAACGCCGTCATCCACCGGAACATTTTCCACAGGAACAATGTTTTCCATTTCTTTTTTTCCGGCCTGTATTTCTCTGTAGAGAAAATAGGATACCATATACTCGTTTTCCACATACAAATCTGTGCGTTTTTTCAGCAGCATATTGATATTCCTGCCCAGCACATCATCTCCGAACATGGCACTGACAAGGGGTTCCGGGGTTTCATTGACATATCTGGTGATTTCCGCGCTGGAATAACTCCATCCTTTGATGCCGCCAAGCCGGATATTCTTCAGGGAATCCAGTCCGCTGTATTTCCATTTGCCGACAAGAGGGGAATCTTTCAGGGCATAAAATTTATGGGTGTAACGGCATATTTCAGTTTCCGGAAATACAGCTATCTCCCTGTTGACCGGATGAATCTGTGTAGCTGCCAGCAGTCCGTCAAGGGATTTGCTTTCATTAAATGTCTTCAATGCCCGCAGCCAGGGCTGTATCTCAAATTTGACTGTATACCCCTGTTTTTCAAAAACTGTTTTGAAAATATCCAGCACAAATCCGATATTTCCGTCCTTTTTTTCCGGTATGCACACATAGGGGCAGAATTCCGTTGTAACCATGTTCAGCACCCCGTCTGCATGAACAGGAAGGGCCATTGTGCAAATCAGAATAAAAATCACAACTGTTTTTCTTATCATTTTTTTCTCCTTTGGGTTAATTGTTTTTTTCATGTGCAGCATCGGTAATGATTTGATAAGTAGGCAAACGAAATTTTTCGTGTATTCAAAAAACCGGATTTTTCCGAAAAATCGGATTTTTCTGAAAACTTTATACCCGAAAATTTATGGAACCTTACTTACAATATCGTCAGTTTTTCAGCGGTTCCCCGTGTGCAGAAAACCGCTCCGCTTAATTTTTGCACTCCTCCGGATTTGCATTCTGTATTGTATAAAACCAATGGCGAACCGGTATGATACATCATGCCTTCAGCTATCCCCGGTTTTCTTTCGGCCAACTGCCTCCGGATTTCCCATTTTTTTATTTTCATCAGATTTTATGTCTGTTTAAAATATATGAATGCAATTCATTATACAAATATTTATAATCCATATTCTGTTTCCGGTCAAGCAAATTGTACCGGATCTTCTTCAGAAAAACACTGTCTGACATTTTTGGGGAAGGTCTGAAAAAAAATGAAGTTTTTTTAAGTTTGTATTTGACAAATCTTTTTCTTTGGATTATCTATGGAATATTTACACAGGTACGGATGCTGAATTTGTGCTTTTCTGGGTAAAAAAATTGTAAAATTCAACACCAAAAAACGAAAAAATCCTTCGGAACACGGTTACTCTCTTTTTCGTTTTCCCGTTTTATCTTCAAGGAAATACACGGTACAAAATCTGATTTAGGCTGTCTTAAGATTATTTTCCTGAATGTCATACCGTCTTGCCATATCCGGCTTATATCCGGTAACAGGGGAACCGATACTGTCTGTTCCTTTACCGGAAAGCATGAAACCCGGAGAGGAAAAATTCTTTTCTGCAATGGTTCAGAAAAGTTTTTTTCATACTCCGCGCTGTTTTTTCTGTTCAGAAAAAATAGGCTTACAGACCCCGCGATGCATTACTCCCGTTATTCTTCCTGATGACACAGCACATGAAAAATCCACAACTGTTTGTTTTAATTTTAATCATATCAAAAGACTGAGGTAGAAGGACACATGGACACAGAGAAAAGAAATGAAATTGAGGAAAAACTGAGAAAACTCATTGAAATGAGCATGAAACAGAAAAGCGATGATGAAATGCAGAAACCGCAGAAACCGGTATGCAATGTCATCAGGCGCAGAAAGGGGCAGCAGGATAAACGCCTTTATGCTGCCATGAGCTGACAATTTTTTTTGCACTGTATATTCCGGATGTCTTTATCACCGCTACAGTTGCCTCGCAAATTCTGCTGTATGCCCCTTTGCGCAGTCGCCCGGATATTTTCCGTCTGCCGCAGATTCAGGATAAAAAAACACAGCATATGTGGATAAAATTTCGGATGCTAAAGACAGATGCACCGGTATTTTCTGAAAGTTTGCAATACCGTGTCCGGGACACGGTTGTAATGGGAATCTGACTGTAACCGGATCTGCTTCAAAACAGAAGTATTCCGGTCACAGATCAGTGTGATATTTAATACGGAGGTGAATAAGGATTATGGCAAGCGGAACAGTTAAATGGTTTAATGACAAGAAAGGCTATGGCTTTATTGAAAAGGATGAAGGCGGTGACGTGTTTGTCCATTACTCAGCCGTGGCAATGTCAGGATTCAAAACACTGGTGGAAGGCGACCGGGTCACGTTTGAAGTGGAGCAGGGAGAGAAGGGGCCTGCAGCGGCAAATGTGAAAAAAATACAGTAAAATCAGCCTGAAAATCACTCATAAAGGCGCATTGCCGGATATGGCAATGCGCCTTTTTTAATTCTGTCAGGACAGATCTGTTTTCACCTTCTGTTTATTACTGGATTATTAAAGGATTACTGTCCGGATATGGCCGGGAGCAAAAGAAACACTTGCAAAAATTCCTGACCGATACTAAAATGGACAGAAAAATGCGTATCAGACTGAGAAATTTTCTATGGCAAATGATGTACTGACAACACATTCCCCGGATCGGCAGGGTATTGTTTCCCGGAAATCCCTTCCTGCGGATGAAGAACCTGAAATCCTTTCCCTGCGGCCGGAGCGGCTTACCGATTACGTGGGACAGGCCGAAGTGGTGGAAACCCTGGAAATTGCGATTTCTGCCGCGAAAAAACGCGGAGAACCGCTCGATCATGTGCTTTTTCACGGCCCGCCAGGACTGGGAAAAACCACTCTGGCCCATATTATCGCGAATGAAATGGGAGGCGAGCTTACCGTAACATCCGGACCTGCTTTGGAAAAAGGCGGAGATCTGATCGGCATTCTCACGCATCTGGAGGAAGGGGATGTGCTGTTTGTGGATGAAATCCACCGCACACCCAAAACAGTGGAAGAATTTCTCTATCCAGCGATGGAGGATTTTGCTGTGGATTTTGTCTTTGACAAAGGGGTTCATGCCCGAAGTCACCGCTTCCGCCTCAAACGCTTCACCCTTGTGGGAGCCACCACACGGGTGGGACTTCTTTCAGCACCGCTGCGGGATCGCTTTGGCATTTTTCGCAATCTTGATTTTTACAATGAAGCGGATCTGATGAAAATCACCAGACGTTCGGCTGCTTTGCTTAAAGTTGACATTGACGTGCAGGGGGCAGAGGAACTGGCCCGGCGATCCAGAGGCACGCCCCGCATTGTAAACCGTCTGCTCCGCCGTGTCAGGGATTATGCGCAGGTGCGCGGGGACGGACGCATTTCCAAAAAAACCGTGGAAGCCGCCCTGACGCTGGAAGGCGTTGACAGTCTGGGACTGACCGGCCTTGACCGCCGGTATCTCAAAACCATTATCCATTTTTATCACGGCGGCCCGGTGGGCATTGAGGCCATTGCTGCCACATTGCAGGAGGAAACCGACACTCTGGTGGATGTGGTGGAGCCTTTTCTGCTTAAAATCGGTCTGCTTACCCGAACTTCATCCGGCAGAAGGGCTTCAGAATCAGCCTATAAACATCTTTCCATTCTTCTGCCCCGGAAAAACGAATCCCCCCTGTTTGAGAACTGATCATGTCTGTAATCACACTTATGACCGATTTTGGTACACAGGATGAATATGCAGGCGTGATGAAAGGCGTGATTCTGTCTGTTTATCCGGGTGCTGTGATTGTTGACATCACTCATCAGACTGATCCGCAGGATGTAACGCAGGCAGCATATATGCTTCGTTCAGCATGGCCTTATTTTCCTGCCGGAACAGTTCATGTGATCGTAGTTGATCCAGGAGTGGGCGGAAAACGGGACATTCTGGCTGCACAATACAAAGGGCATTTCTTTCTTGCACCGGACAACGGCATTTTGTCATTGACAGCAGAAGATGGGGATTTTGATTCTCTGATCCGGGTGGAAAATTCAAAGTATTTCCGGGATAGTGTCAGCAGAACTTTTCACGGCAGAGATATTTTTGCACCTGCTGCCGCGCATCTGGCAATGGGTGTGAAATTGGAAAAATTTGGAACGCGTATGGATTTCAGTCAGATAAAAAAGATTGCATCTGAAAAACCTTTTGTTTCCGAAAACGGTGAAATCATCGGAAAAATTATAAGCACTGACCGTTTCGGCAATCTGATCAGCAATATCAGCGGGAATCTGCTTTCTCAGTCCGGCGATACCCGGAACATGGAAATTCATATCGGAGCCTGCAAAATTGAAGGGCTGTCTGAAAGTTATGACAGCGCGGCAGTCGGCCAGCCGGTTGCCATCATCGGCAGCCGGGGACTTTTGGAGATTTCCTTAAACTGCGGACATGCGGGGCAGCATTTCAAGGTTGAAAAAGGGGCGCGGGTTGTGGCAAACTTCACACCTTGAAGGAATTGCAACTTTTTTAAAAGTCGTATTTGCAAAGTGAGAATAAAATCAGATGAACCACGAAAAGCACGAAAAGAACGAAAAAATAGTTTATAAAGAAGAATCATACAAAATTCAGGGGGCCATTTTTGAAGTTTATCGTGAAATGGGTTCCGGTTTTTTGGAAGCTGTTTATCAGGAATGTCCTGAAACTGAGTTTACAAAACGCGGGATTCCATTTGAACCACAGGTTAATATCCATTTGAGATATAAAGAAAACGTACTTCAGCAATATTACAGGGCAGATATTATCTGCTATGGTAAAATTATCGATAGTGGGTCAAACCGGCTGATAATGTCATCCCTTCCGGGATTCTGATTTGTTTTTTTGGCTTTTTCTATAATAATATCAATCCTTGCGGATTTTTTTCGCTCCGATGGCAGCCCCGAATCAACGGATTTGACCCACTACCAAATTATCCTGGAAATAAAATCTGTTAAAGATTTAAATGATATTCACAGGGCGCAAATGTTAAATTATTTAAGAGCAACCCAAATGAAACTTGGGATGCTTGTGAATTTTGGTTCATATCCAAAAGTAACCATTGAACGAATTGCTGCATGAACATCAATCACAAAAAGCACAGAAAGATAAGTACTCAACCGAAGATTTTCGTGTATTAAAAAAACCGGATTTTTCCGAAAAATCCGGTTTTTCGGAAAAATTATGTCTGAAAATATATGGAAACGTACTTATTTCGTGTTTTTTGTGGTTAAATGTTTTTCGTGATTAAATATCTGTAGGAGCAATGCGAGCAGATTCTTAGGTGATTTCTGAAAATAAATATACCAATTCAGGTTCACAGGCACATGGCAAAAGCTGGAAGCTTTTGATACTTTTGGTATATTCTTTTCCGGAAATCACCTTATGATGAATATGAACAGCAGAGAAGCCCGGAAAGATAAGTAAGGTTCCATAAGTTTTCGGGTATAAACTTTTCACGACATCCGGTTTTCCTGAAAAAATCTGATTTTTTTATACACGAAAATTTTCGCTGACCTGCTTATTTCGTGTTTTTTGTGTTTTTCGTGGTTAAATATCCGGAGGATCAATGTTTGAAATGAATAAAAATATTCCGTTGTATTTAAAGGAGGATCATTTGACTGGTTTTGTTCAGAAAAATTGTTGGTATGCAAAATGGTGCATGGCAGTGTTCATGCTGGTTCTGTTCAGTGTGAATGTTCATGCGGTCGGAACGCAGGACGCGGAAAGCGGGCCTGTGCCGGATGTTTTTGTTTCCTTTGACACGAATAATGCACCGGTTCATGTGCTGGTGGCGGAAAAAAGCACCCAGCAGTTGTTTGTCTATGAATACAAAGACAAACCTGTGGAAATTTATCGGTTCAAATGCTCCACAGGCAAAAAAGAGGGGGCGAAAACCCTTGAGGGTGACAGCAAAACTCCGGAAGGGATTTATTTTTTCATCAATCAGCATGACAAAAGCAAACTTGCACCGATTTACGGCATCGGCGCGTTTCCCACGGATTACCCCAATCTGCTTGACCGGATGACGGGAAAGACCGGCAAAGAAATCTGGCTGCACGGCACAAACAAAGTCCTGACAGATCGGGATTCCAATGGATGCGTAGTTCTGGACAATGCGGATTTTGAAAAAGTGTCCAAACTGATTGTCCTGCACCGCACCCCGATAATTATCACGGATCAGCTTGCGAATGCCTCTTTTGAATCCGGATCAGAAATCAAAACCGCATTCAGCGGTTTTGTTTCCAGATGGGTCAAAGCATTGGAAAGCGGAACCTACCATGATTATCTCGCGTGCTATGATGCAGAATATCTGCCTGAGATTGGCTGGTGGAGTGAATGGAACCGTCTCAGAAAGCAATTCCGGCACCAGGGGAAAAATTTTTCTGTGTCATCGGAAAATATGCTTGTTTTCCGGCACAAAGACACCTATGTGTCCCTGTTTGATCTTGCTGTAAAATCAGATGACAGAAAATCTTCTGCCGGAGCAAAACAGTTCTTTATGACCCGGAAAGAAGGGAAATTTGCGGTTATCGGCGAAAACTGGCAGGTTCCAGCGGATTTTCTGGCAAAACAGAACGGAAATCCCGTAATTATGGCTTCCCGGAATCTGCGTGTTCCCGAAGTCGCAGCACTGGCTGCTGCAAAACCGGAAAAAACAGCAGAATTTCCGCCAGTCATACAGAAAACTGCGCAGGAAATCCCGGAATCTGATATTGAAAGAGTTGTCAATGAATGGCTGGCCGCGTGGTCATCCAAAAATATTGAGGCATACGGCACATATTATGCCAGTGATTTCACTTCCCAGGGGATGAACAAAAAGGCATGGATCCGTCACAAGGAAGGATTGAACCGGACATACAGATATATCCGGGTGACGCAGAAAAACCTGAAAATTCAGCCGGACGGAGAAAATATTGCTGTATCCTTTGTTCAGGACTATGAATCAGACAGATTCAGATCCGCAAGCGCAAAGCAACTCATACTGAAGCGTGAAAACAGTCAATGGAAAATATACCGGGAAAATACCAGAAAACTGTAAAAACCTGTATGCTGCCCCGGCCGGAGAAACGGCAGGGGCGCTGGACCCTTCTTCTGGTGGATGACTGCGGCAGGAGCATTCAGATCAGATGGTGCAAAGCATGGATTGCCATCGTTCTGCTTCTGACAGGGGCAGCATCCGGAACTGCGGTTTTCACTTATTGCATGTATCATACGGTATCTGCGGAAAACCGGAGTCTGCGTGCCAGTCCGGATAAAGCAGATAAACAGAATCCGATTTTGGCGCAAAACCGGCAGACTGCGTCAAAACCGGCCGGAGACACGGAGAAAACCATGACTGTCCCTCTTCGGCCAGACAATTCAGAAAAAAACGGAGAACCGGATGTGCAGGCCGATTCTGACAAAACAGGGGAATCTGCACCTCCTGCATCCCCGGAAAAACCGGCAGAGCCGGGTGTACAGGATAATACCGCCAGAGAATCTGTTTCCAGTGCTGGAGAAAATGTTTCTCCTGCATTTTCTGCTTCCCGCGTGTCAGTGGGAGATTTTGCCTGTTCTTTTTCCGAACAGCGGGAAAGTCTGGATATCCGTTTCCATATCCGGAACACCAACCCGGAGGCAGGCCCGGTCTCAGGTCTGGTTTTTGTGATTCTGAAAACTGAAGAAAACTCTTCCCCCAAATGGCTGCTTCTGCCTGATGGAAAAACGGTTTCCGGAAAACTTCCGGAGGATGCGGCAGGAGAAAGTTTTTCCATTTCCCGGTTCAGATTTGTGGAAATCAAGGCAAAGGGACAGAAAAAGTCCGATGAGTACAAAACCGCAACGGTTATTGTATCTGATGAAAACAGAAACATCCTGCTGGAAGAGAATTTTCCGCTTGTCACGGAAAAACCGTCCTGATTTCCGGATGGAGAATAAGTGTTTTTATCCTTGAATATTTTTCGGTTCCGTGTTATTGAACCCAAACCTCAGCAGGAAGGTATGGGAATTTTATCCGTTAATTTAATTACAGAATCAGGATTTGAAAGGAGAATGGTGGAATGCGGCAGAGTAAAATGATCATCTCACTGGCTGTGGCTCTGGTACTCGGAATTGCTGTACAGGTGATTCTGGTATATGCGGACGCTCAGGATTCACCCTGCAAAGCAGCAACTGAATTTGCCAAAGCCTTTTTTGCTTATGACAAAGCAGTGCTGTCTGACCGGCTCTGTGAAGAAAGCAAAACCGCAAATGATGCGGATGTGGTTGGCAATTATATTTACAAAGCCCGGCAGGAGGCCGAAGCAAGGGGCTACAGTCTGGGCTGCTATGTAAAAGAGAAACTGTATCATCTGGAAGCTGAAACTGTCAGCCAAACCCGGGATGCAGCAAAGATCCGTCTGACCTTTGAAAAAAGATCCCCGCTTCGGACCTTTTTTTCAAAAAAAGACAAACATGACATCTCCCATGTTAAAGAAGAGATCGATCTGGTTCGGGAAAACGGTCAGTGGAAAGTGTGCGGAAATCCCTTCTCCATTGCCGGTGCATAACATATCGGCATGTGAAGTTTTTTAAACGCATTGAAAGTCACTCCGGAGTGAGCCGGAATCCGGTCTTATTTGCCGGATTCCGGCATTCTCCGACAGGATGGAAAAAGTTGCACATCCAGTTTAACTGTTTTCCCATACAGCATTATCCGCAGGACGGTGAAACATCGCCCTGCCCATATTTTTTTCCCATCACACTTTTGACTTCACCTGAAAACATAAGGCAGATATATCTGCATCTCCGCACACGGGCAAGGCAGATCATTTCACGGTTTCCGGCTCCCGCATTTTACAGTGATTATCTGCTTGCCACTGTATTCTCCCGGCATTTTTTTCATACTGATCCCATTGTCCGTGAAGTGCGGCACGCTGCTTTTTCCCGTCTGGAAGAAGATTTCGGACACGGCATGGATCATGCCCGGAAAGTCAGTCTGGACGCGGGAACCCTGGTCATTGCCGAATCCGGAAAACAGTCATATTCAGACAGTCTTGTCCAAACCCGGATTCGTCTGGCCCAGTGTGCAGGACTTCTCCATGATATAATGCGCAAAGAAAAGGATCATGCCGCAGCCGGTGCAGAATATGCCAGGGAAGTTCTGAGGAATTTCCCCTTCCGGCCCGATGAAATTGAAGATATTTCCCAGGCCATAGGGAATCATGAGGCATTTAAGGAAACAGTGCCTGTGCATACACCCGATGGCCTTCTGATTTCAAACTGCCTGTATGATGCGGACAAATTCCGCTGGGGATCAGACAATTTTCAGGATACGGTATGGGATATGGTCATTTTTCTTCAGATTCCCTTTGGCGAATTTCTCAGACGCTACCCTGTGGGGATGGAAAAAATTGCGGCAATCAGAGATACATTCCGTTCTGACACAGGAAAAAAATACGGGCCACAGTTTATTGATGCCGGCCTTGCCATAGGAGCGGAACTTTATGCGGTTATTCAGGCGGAATTTGCAGCTTTTGCATGATTTCTGCCCATTTTTCTGTCTTTTTGGGTATTGATTTTGCCTGAAAGCATTTTTCTGAAATTTCCCGCAGAGGACACAGCGTTGGTAGTGGGTCAAATCCGTTGATCTGTGCCTGACACCGGTTCCGGAAAAATCCGCAAGGATTGAAATTATTATAGAAAAAAAATTGAAAAACAAACCTGAATCCCGGAAGGGATGACATTATCAGCCGGTTTGACCCACTATCACAGCGTTTTCATGAAGGACACAGAGATTTTCTGTTTTCCTCTGTGTTCTCTGCGGGAAACCCCAATCAAAGAAGGCGGAAACAGGAAAGGAAATTTTTTATGCCAAATATCATAGCAGTTTACGGAAGTCCGAGAAGGAAGGGGAACACGTCCTGCCTGCTGAAACGTGCAGTGGAAGGAGCGCGTGAAAGCGGCGCACAGGTGGAGGAAATCTGGCTCAGGGATCTGAAAATGTCCCCCTGTCTGGAAATATACAAATGCAAAGAAAGCGGAGAATGTGCGATCAAAGATGATTTTCCGCTGCTTCGGGAAAAACTCCTGACCGCAGACGGCATAATGCTGGCCTCTCCCATATTTTTTTACACAGTCAGCGCGCATACCAAAATTCTTATGGATCGGTGCCAGTCCCTCTGGGTGAAAAAATACTGGATTGACAAAATTCCCTTTGGCACAAAGGCATTCAAACGCAAAGGGATTTTCATCTCCGTAGGCGCGACCAAAGGCAAAAAACTCTTTGACGGAGTACTGCTGAGCATTCGTTACTTTTTTGATGTGCTGGATATGGAACTGTGGAAAACCCTGCTGTACCGGGGTCTTGATTTTGAAGGGGATATACAGAAACATCCTGAATATCTTGACGAAGCATATGCCGCAGGCCGGGAATTCGCACAGGTTCTGAACGCTGAGAAAGTCCGGTGACTGCAAAACCGCAGATGTATGCAGCGGAGTGAACCCTGCTGCCTGTATTTACTGCTGACAAAGGGTAGAAATTCATGCTTTTCCATCTTGCCTTTTATACATCCTTATTTCTTTTCATTTTTCTGCCATTTTCTGCAACTGTACTGCAAAATAAAGGGAACTGTTCAATATCTTTCCACAATTCAGACCTCCACAAGATGGGATACAAAACGCTGACACTGTGCCAGAACATTATGGAAAGGAAGATTATGAAAAAAATTATCAACTTTCTGAAAATCCATGTATTTTTTATGGCAGCAAATCTGATGCTGTTCACCGGCCCTGCTTCGGTATTTGCTGAAATCCCAAAATTTCCGGATTCAAATGCTGTTTTTCACGGGGAAATACGATCTGTGATCTGTTCGGCAAGCGGATATGTGTATACAGGCGCGGCTGTCGGTCAGGAACAGGCGCGTCAAAGGGCGATAGCAGTTGCCAAACGGTTTGCTCTGCGCAAAACCAATACAATGATTCAAAAAAAACTGGGAGAATCCGATTCCCGGTTCCGGTTTGAATTTGTGGAATTTCAGCCCGGAGAATATGTCAGAATTCTTTATCATAAGGATGTCAAACCCATTGCTCCGGGGCAAACCCGTCTTTACGGTGCTCAGATTACAGCAGAAATCCGGTACCGCATCACAGATGTGCATAATCAGGAAAAACTTCTTTCCGATTTAGCTCTTCCCCTGACTGTAAGGGTTTGGACGCAGAAAGCCTCTTACAGGGAAGGGGAAAAAATTGTTTTTTATATCCGGGGAAACCGGGATTTTTATGCTGCCATGATTGATATAGCTCCGGACGGGGAGATAATTCAGATTCTGCCGAATCTGCATCGCAAATCCCATTTGTTCAAACGCTCAGTGACATACTCTTTCCCTGATCCGCTGCTTGGGGATAATTTTGATATGAATGTCAGCCCGCCGTTCGGAGAGGAAACCGTGCTGATCTATGCCAGTGAAATGCCCATCGGGGAAATTCCTTTTTCCAAATACGCGGGGCAGTTCGGGGTTGTAAAAGGAAATGCCCGTGAAGTCAGTGATATTGTCCGAAAAATTGTGCCAAAGATTGAAGGACTTGATACAGAAGCGGGAAGCTTTTCCTATGTGGATTTTTTTGAAAGCCGGTGGATAATCCGCACATTTGCAAAATAGGGTAGTACATGACCACGTTGAATTTTATATATTCCCCTCTTGAGAGGGGCAGGGGTGTGTTCAGCACGGGGAACAGACACACCCCCTGGCCCCCTCTCAAGAGCAGGGCTGTTAAGTTCTTTAAAAATCCCCTCTTGAGAGGGGCAGGGGTGTGTCCGGAACTGTACAGTCCAATAACACACCCCCTGCCCCCTCTCAAGAGGGGAATGAGAACTTAACAGCCCTGCCTCTCAAGAGGGGAATTGATACCATAAAATCCAAATTGGTCATGTAGTAGTACA
>CAZHPS010000040.1:0-23727 GCA_964534335.1 uncultured Desulfobacterales bacterium | reverse complement strand
AATCCGGTTTTTCTGAAAATTTTATGCCCGAAAATTTATGGAACCTTACTTAAATTGCCTGTTTCCGGTAAGTTCTATTCTTTGACCAGTTCCTGCAACAGCGAATCATCAAACCATGTATCCATGTTCTGCGGTTTTTTGCCAAACAAACGCGCAGCAGCAGGTGGCATATTGGCGGGGCTGGTTTTGAAAAACTCCTGCAGTTCCTCAGAAACTTCTTTTGCTTTGGGGAACATTTGAAGAGAAGATGCGGCATCCTGATAAATATGAATGGATTCGAGCCACATCTTAAATTCATCCGGAGAAATATTCAAATCTTCTGCGGTCTTTTCCAAAACAGCCGGATTGCGGACAGCCGGAAACCATTTTTTCAGGAATTCTTTGTAAACCGCCCGGTTTTTCTGAAGCGATTCGCGGCTGACGGCAAATCCGTCAATGATTTTTCCGGGAAAATCCTTGCTGGAGGCAACTATCCTGCCGCCTGCTTTGACTGCTTGGTCAGAGGCCGGAGGCCATGTCACAATCCCTGCCAGAAATTTGCTGGACGCATAGGCTTTACCCAAATTTTCCCCGGGCATGTGGGCATAGTTGACATCATTTAAAGACATCCCGTTTTTCTTCAGATACAGGTACAGCAGGTAAATTGAAATACTGTCTGTCTGAACGCCGATGGTTTTTCCTTTGAGATCCGAAGCAGATTTGATTTCCGGACGTAAAACAATAACATCGGCTCCCGCGCTGTAATCCATGACAGTAACAAACACGTTGTTCGCACCTTCCTGCTGGGAAGAGACAAATTCGAACAAAGTAAGTTCCATCATGTCAACCCGTCCTTTTTTGAACTGATAGACACAGGTTTCAAGTTTTTCATGGTGCAGGTTGAAGTTATCCAACTGACCGAGCCTGTTCATGCCTCTGAGAAGTTCTGTCGTAGGCCAGTCAGCCCCGCACAGGTTCAATTTTTCGGCAGATGCCGCGCCAACTGTCAGCATCAGCGTCAAGGCTCCAACCATTGCCATCATAACGATACCACATGTTTTCCTTCCCATTTACATTCCTTTGGTTTTAAGGTTAAAGTTGTTCGTTGACCAGTTCCTGTAACAGTGAATCATCAAACCATGTATCCATATTCTGAGGCTCTTTTCCGAAAAGGCGCGCAGCACCGGCAGGAATATTGGCAGGTCTGGTTTTGAAAAAATCCTGAATTTCCTCGGCAACCTGCTTTGCTTTGGGGAATATTTGCAGAGATGCCTGAGCATCCCGGTAAATATGCGCGCATTCAAGCCATTTTTTAAATTCATCCTGCGGAACTTTCAAATCTTCTGCTGTCTTTTCCAAAACAGCGGAATCACGGACAGCAGCAAACCATTTTTTCAGAAATTCCTTATACACAGACCGGTTTTTCTGAAGCGATTCCCGGTTCACAGCAAACACATCAATGATTTTTTCGGGAAAATCCTTACTGGAGGCAACTATCCTGCCGCCTGCATTCACGGCTTCATCAGAGGCCGGAGACCATGCCACAATTCCTGCCAGAGATTTGCCGGATACATAGGCTTTGCCGAGATTTTCTCCGGGTATATTGGCAATTGTGACATCATTCAGGGACATGCTGTTTTTCTCCAGATACAGTTGCAGCAGATGAATGGAAACACAATCTGCCTGAACGCCGACAGTTTTTCCTTTCAGTTCCATAGCGGTTTTGATTTCCGGTCGCAAAACAATCACATCACCTCCCGCGCTGTAATCCATAACAGCAATAAGCACAGTGTTGGCTGATTCCTTTTGGGAAGCAATAAATTCAAACAAAGTGATTCCCGCCATCATGTCTGACTGCCCTTTTTTAAGCTGATAAATACAGGTGGCAAATTTTTCATGCTGAAGATTGAAGTCATTCAACTGCCCCAGCTTATTCATACCTCTGAGAAATTCATTCACAGGCCAGTCGTTTGCACACATGTTCAGTTTTTCAGCATAAACTGTGCAGGAAAACCATGCGGTCAAAAGCAGAAACATTATGATGCCGACAACTTTTGTTTTCATAAAGACGATTCTCCTTTTTTATGTCTGTTTTATCAGAATCCAAAAAATATCTTTGGAAAAAGGGAATTTGCGCCCCGCTGCAAAGCAGGGTCTTTGCAGCGGGAAAAAATCAGGTGTTTATGCCGGGATCATGTTAAAATATCTTTGTCAGGGTCAGTGTGAAAATGCTGCCTTCTGACCGATCTTCCACTTCAAATTCCATCAGTCCGCGCAGGGACAGGAAAGATTTGTAAGCAGGCAGGAACACACTGACTTCCGGCCCGATGGCATATGCCTGATCATGATCACCTTCATCCCAGGTGACATCATCCCCCTCGTCATCCGTGATTTGCCATGCACAGTATCCGGTAATACCCACATCCCAGATTTTGTTCAATGTTTTGGCAACACCCCATTCAAAAAGAAAATTGTCGCCCGGTGTCACATCCACATCATCTTTTTCACCGTGAATTTCGTAACGGGAAAGAATGGAAGCAGACCATGTTTTCTGGGGGTCCAAATAATATGTTCCGCCCAGGGTGAAAATGCCTCCCCAGTGATCTTTTCCCGGTGACGCGGGTTCATCCGGATCATAATGGCCTGTGGGAATGAAAAAACCTGCACCCAAAACCGCATCCCAGCTTTTGCCATGCCATGAAATGACAAAAGGCTCTATGCAGATGTCGCCGAGTCCGAATTCATCATCCTCCAGACCCATAGCGCCGATTTCCACATCTGTGTAAATCAGTGGGATCAGAATATCGGCTGTATAATCGCCGCCGAGGATTTTGTAATCTGAAACCCATATGAAACGGTTGACCATAGCGTAAACACTGACATCAAAGTCAATGTTGAGATCATTGCCGTCAGCATCTGTGACCTCATCTGCGGTATAGAAGGCATTGTACATTTTGTAATAAAATCCGGGCGGAGGCACACTTGCCCCCTTAATGCCCTCCACACCGGGAACATAATGTCCGGTTTCCCCGCATACAGCAACTCCTGCTGTCATTCCTGTGAAAACCAGCACCAGTAATACTGCCCATACCTTTTTTCTCATCTTTTCTCTTTCTCCTTTGTTGGTTTCTGTTTACATCTGTTTATACCAAAATCCCCGTATTCACAACCGCTATAGGTTAAACAGCCACGAATAACACGAATCTGCACGAATACACAAACCTGATTTCATGCAGTTCGTGTCATTCGTGCAATTCGCGGCTGTAACATCAAATCTTCTGAGTAATGGTATACCATTACTTGAAACATTTCGGTTGTAAAATACCGCATCCGAAAGGTTTGCCTCAGCAGAGTTTTAAAAATGTTTACAGTTCAGACAGCCACGAATAACACGAATCTGCACGAATGCACAAACCTAATTCATGCAATTCGTGTCATTCGTGCAATTCGTGGCTGTACCATATTCGGTAAAAATCCGAAAGAATTGACATTATTATAGAAAAATAATTAAAAAACAAATCAGAATCCCGGAAGGGATGACATTATCAACCGATTTTACCCACTGCCCATTTTTCATATGCGAAAAATCCGGCTGCGCAACTCCTATTCTGTCAACCCTGAATCTGTGAGTTGCAAAAACCGGATTTTTCCAAAAAATCCGGTTTTTTGAATACACGAAAATTTTTGTTTGCCTACTTAATTCATGCAGTTCGTGTCATTCGTGCAATTCGTGGCTGTAAGGTGATTTCTTTAAATAAATATACCTGTCCAGTTCACGGCACAAGCTGGAAGCTTATGCTACTTTTTGGGTATATTCTTTTCTGGAAATCTCCTAACATCAAATCTTCTGATAGGCTTTAAGAAAATAATTTTGGGGTTTCCTGTAGGTTGGGGTGAGGAACGAACCCCAACAATTTAAGAATGTTGGGGTTCGTTCCTCACCCCAACCTACTCCAAAACAATTATCTTAAAAGCTATGAGTAATGGTATATTTCAGTCCCCAAATTTCTGCCAAACTTTCAGTTCGGGATTCCTTCGCGGGGGAATACCGCATTTTTCCTCAAATCATCACGCAGGAATCCTGTTCGCCCGCATTTTCCTCCTGCTCTATGGGCAGAGAAGCCGCTCTCCATATATCCCGGTTGTATTCCAGAATGGTGCGGTCAGAGGAAAATTTGCCCATGCGCGCCACATTCACAATGGCCTTTGCCGTCCATTCATCCGGGTCCCGGTACAGAGCGTCTGTCTGCATCTGACACTGATGATAGGCGGCAAAATCTGCCATTACCAGATATTTGTCCTCTGTAAGCAGGGAATCCACCAGAGGCCGGAAAATGCCGGGTTCTTCGGGATTGAAAAAATCATCCCGGATCAGGTCTATGACATCTTTCAAAACCGGATCACGTTCATAATATTCACGGGGATTGTAGTAAGAATTCCGGGTTTCAGCCACCTCATCTGAGGACAGGCCAAAAATGAAAATGTTTTCCCGTCCCACCTCTTCCATGATTTCAATATTGGCTCCGTCCAGCGTGCCGACCGTGAGTGCGCCGTTCATGGCAAATTTCATATTGGAAGTGCCGGATGCCTCATAACCGGCAGTGGAAATCTGCTCGGAAATATCTGCGGCCGGAAAAATGCGCTCTGCCAGGGAAACCCGGTAATTGGGGATGAAAAGCACTTTGAGAATATGACTGACCGAACTGTCCCGGTTAATCATTTCCGCAGCATGGCAGATCAGCCGGATGATCAGTTTCGCAGTCACATATCCGGGCGCGGCTTTTCCGCCAAAGATAAAAGTGCGTGGAACCATTTTGAAATCCGGCTCCCGTTTGAGTTTCAGCCAGCAGTACACCACATGCAGGATATTGAGCATCTGGCGTTTGTATTCATGTATGCGTTTGACCTGAAAATCAAAAACTGAGCCCGGATCAATGGAAACTCCGGTGAGTTTTTTGGCAAGGCTGGCAAAACGCTCCTTGTTTCTGTATTTGATTTCCTGCCATTTCTGCCGGAATTGTGCATCCGCAATCAGTGCTTCAAGATCCCGAAGCTGTCTGAAATTCCATATCCATTCCCTGCCGATATGCTCAGATATGAGTTCCGCGAGTTCCGGATTGGCTCCCAGCAGCCAGCGCCGGGGAGTGACGCCATTGGTTTTATTGGTGAATTTTCCCGGAAACATTTCATCAAAATCTTTGAGCACCTTTTCCCGCAGCAGCCGGGTATGAAGTTCTGCCACACCATTGACAGAATGCGATCCTGCAATCGCGAGATGGGCCATGCGGATGCGTTTTTCCTCCCCTTCCTCAATAATGGACATGCGCTGCATCCGGGCCTCATCCTTTACATAAACAATAGACACATCCCGGAGAAAACGGCGGTTGATTTCATAGATAATCTGCAAAGGCCGGGGCAGAAGTTTTTCAAACATGCTTACCGGCCATTTTTCCAAAGCCTCGGACAGCAGCGTGTGATTGGTAAACGCACAGGATCGGGTGGTGATATTCCATGCACTTTCCCAATCCAGACTGTAAACATCCAGCAGAATCCGCATGAGTTCCACCACAGCCAGCGAGGGATGGGTGTCATTCATCTGTATGGCAACTTTGTCGGGGAATTGATCAAAATTGGGATGCTTTGCCCGGTATCTCCGGATAATATCCTGTATGGAGCAGGATACAAAAAAATACTGCTGCCGCAGCCGCAGTTCCCGGCCTTCGTAAATTTCATCATTGGGATACAGGACTTTGGAGATGTTTTCGGATATGTTTTTCTCCTCAACAGCCTTGAGATAATCCCCGTGCTGGAAATATTTCAGATCAAATTCCTTTGAAGCCCGTGCTGACCACAGGCGCAGGGTGTTCACGGTATTGTTTCCGTAACCGCCCACAGGCGTGTCATACGCGATGCCGATAACATCACTGGTGTCTTTCCATTCCGTGACAAGACGTCCGTCCGGCAGATGAATCTGCTCCACTCTGCCGTAAAAGCGCACAGGATAACTGTATTCAGGCCGGGCGATTTCCCAGGGATTGGTGTATTTAAGCCAGTTTTCCGGGCATTCCGTCTGTCCCAGATTCCGGATTTCCTGCTCAAAAATTCCGAATTCATAGCGGATACCATAACCATGTCCGGGAATTTCCAGAGTGGCAAGGGAATCCAGAAAACAGGCCGCGAGCCTGCCCAGTCCGCCGTTGCCCAGTCCCATATCCGGCTCCAGTTCCGCGAGTTCCTCCAAATCCAAATGGAGATCCAGCATGGCCTTTTTGGTTTCCTCATAAACGCCCAGATTGATGAGATTGTTGATCAGCACTCTTCCCATGAGGTATTCCGCAGAAAGATAATACACCCGTTTGACATCTTTGGCATGATACGTCTGCTGGGTTTTGATCCAGCGTTCAATCATGCGGTCTCTCGCGGTCAGGGCAAGGGAGAGATACAAATCCCTTTGGGTGGCCGTAAACTGGTCTTTGGAAAGGGAATACTCCAGATGATTGGCAAAGGAAAGCTGGATATGCCTGGTGCTCATTCCTTTTTTGAAAAGCCCCCAGCTTTTGAACAAAGGACTGTCTTTCATGGCGGATCTCCTTTTTGTGTTAAATTCCATTTGCAACTGTTATACCGATTCTCCATTGTTTTTATACAATGCGGAATGCAAATCCGGAGGAGTGCAAAAATTAAGCGGAGCGGTTTTTTGCACAGCCGGAACTGCGGAAAAACTGACGGTATCGGATCAAACCAATGGCGAATCGGTATTATACCGATTCTCCATTGAACGTATGCTTAAGATTAGGTTTCCCACAGAGGACACAGAGAGAAAAAACCACAGAGAACACAGAGGAAACAACTCATCTTATTGTATAAATTCAATGGAGAATTGGTATTATACTTTTTCCATGCTGTAATTATTCATCCCTTATGCAGGTATGGCAACAATCTGTTCCCTTGCAGGTTCTGCCGCATAAGACAGAACAGCTTTTACAGATTCAGGTGTCAGAGATGGATAACTGCGGATGATTTCTTCCGGGCTAAGCCCTGCTGCGAGATTGTCAAGAACAGCAGATACCATTACACGGGTTCCCCTGACACATGCTTTTCCGTGACATATTTCAGGACTGGTGATGATATAGTCTTTCCATTTCATAATGAAAGTGCCTCCGTTTTCTGATTCTTAAATAAAGGGAAGCAAATCATTCCCGTATCCCACTCATATAAGTCTGCTCCGGTACATTGATGATTGTCATAATTGCATCAGGCTCAAAGGGTATTTCCAGTGACAGCATTTCTTCAGCCCCGATTTCCAGGGATCTGATTAATTCCTCCCTGGTTTTTTCCTGGGCATTTACACCCGGCAAATCCACCAGCCACCCGATCCACCGGTTTCCGCTTTTTTTTTTTTGATAACTGTATACCATTACTCAGAAGATTTGATGGTAAAGCCACGAATTGCACGAAAGACACGAATTACGGTTTGTGCATCCGTGCAGATTCGTGTTATTAGCTGCTGTTTAAACTGTACCGGTACTTAAAACATTTTTATAAATTCTGATAAGTAAAGACTTCCGAATTCGGTATGTTAAATCCAAAATTTTTCAGGTAATGGTATATCACATTTGGGCAAATCCGGATTTCGCACCAAAAATTTTTTAACTGAACGCATGGCAGCCTTTGTCAGTGAAATTCCTTTTTTGTATCTTTTTTTATTAATTTTTACAATATGATGTATACCTTTCCACGTCATACTGCCTGCCCATTTCAGCATGGTTTCAGCATCAGTCAGTTTTGTGCCATTCCAATGTTTTTCAGGAATTCCCCGGCATCGCTTAATGGGATTATATTTGCTGTGATATGGAGGATAATACAATAATTGAATATAGTTACCTGTTTTCACTGTTTCCATACTCCGGCTGTTATCTTCACAATATTTCACTGTCATTTCAGCTATATATGAATGCAGTTCATATCCATGCATTTTTGAGTCTGCGATACGAATATTTTCAATATAATCAGTATTTAATAATACAGGTGACTTCATTCTCCGCTCCTTTCCGTTTATTTTTTATTCAGCAGTTGACAGCTGCCTGTACAATATAATATAAAGATATTTAAATCAAGTTCAAAATCAGTCGCAGTCATGTTTTATTTGGTATATTCATTTAAAACAGCCGCAAAGAAAAACAAAGTCTGTCCTGTTTATTTTTTTAAAAATACAAACAGAGTTATGCTTAATTTTCACTTTTTTTACAGGCCCGGATATTATGCCGGAAAGGAGATGTTCTTATGCTTACTGCGGAAAATGCTGTACTGCTGGTGGTTGACGTTCAGGGAAAACTTGCCCAGATGATGCACAATAAGGATGCTTTTTTCAAAAATCTCAGTACCATGATACAGGGGGCAAAGATTCTGGAAATTCCCATCATCTGGCTGGAGCAGATTCCGGACAAACTGGGTTCCACCACTCCGGAAATAGCGCAATTAATGACCGATCTGAAACCCATTTCCAAGCACACCTTCAGCGCATGGGGAAATGAAAATTTCCGGAAAGCTTTTGCGGCAGCAAACCGGAAACAGGTATTGATTACCGGCATTGAAACCCATATCTGTGTGTATCAGACAGCAAGAGCCCTTGCCGGACATGGATATGAAGTCCATGCGGTAGCGGATGCGGTGGCTTCCCGTTATTCGGAAAACAAAGAGATCGGGCTGGAAAAAATCCGCAATGCCGGAGGAATTATGACTTCTGCGGAAACAGCACTGTTTGAAATCATGAAAGAGGCCGGCGGCGAAAAGTTCAGACAGATTGTGAAGATTATCAGATAAGACAGGAAATCCGGATGATGAAATCTGTTTTCAGTATTCTGCCTGTATTTTTTGTGATTCTGACAGGTTTCAGCACATGGGCCGGAACAGATACCCGGCCACGTGTGCTGCTGATCAGTTCCTATCATCCGGGTTTTCCCACCTTTTTTCAGCAGATCGAAGGTGTCAAATCCGCTTTCGGAGACAGGCAGATCGTTTTTGATGTGGAATTCATGGACAGCAAACGCTTTCCTGACAGGGCAAATATTGAAAATTTCTGCAGTTATCTGTCTTACAAACTGTCTCTGACCGGAAAATATGACGCGGTGATGACAGCCGATGACAACGCTCTTGTGTTTGTCAGCGAATACCGGCATATGCTTTTCCCGGATGTGCCGGTGGTTTTCTTTGGGGTCAATGATATGGATCGGGCTGTTTCCCTGTCAGCAGATTCCGATATTACGGGCGTGGTGGAAGCGGTTTCCATGAAGGAAACCATCTCGCTGATGTTCAGTCTGTTTCCCGAATCCCGTAAAATTATTGCCATCAGCGATGCAACACCGTCAGGTATCGGCGATTCCAAAACATATCAGCAACTGACCGGGGAATTTCCCGGAAAAAATTTTTCCCATATTTCCCTTGCTGAAATTTCCTTTGAACAACTGCCCGGAGTTTTGAAAAAAATACCTTCAGAAAATCCGGTACTGCTGCTCTCGGCCTATACAGACAGAAACGGCAAAACCCTGCTGTTTGAGGAAAGCCTGAAAATTATCCGGGAGAATCTGTCTGCGCCCATCTGGCATCTCTGGTATCACGGAATCGGGGACGGTCTTATCGGCGGCAAAGTGATCAGCCATCATGAGCAGGGAAAAACAGCCGGGGAAATGGTCATGCGCATACTGGACGGAACCGATCCCGCGAATATTCCCCTTGTCAGAGAAAGTCCCAACCGTTATATCTTTGACCATCATGAACTGAGAAGATTCGGCATATCCCTTTCGGATCTGCCGGAAGACAGTCTGATTCTCCATTTGCCAAGCTCCTTTTACCGGGAACACAGAGCAGTCTTCGGGGCATTCATGGGTGTTTTTCTCTGTTTTTTGATGCTGATTCTGATCATGGCCTTCCATATCCGGCGGAGGAGGCAGGCTGAAACCGCTCTCCGGGAATCACGGAACCGGTACAGTATTCTTTTTGAGCATTCTCCTTTGTCCATCTGGGAGGAGGATTTTTCCGAAATCAAAAATTATATCGAAAACCTGAGGTCATCCGGCGTAAATGATTTCCACTCCCATTTCACCCAAAACCCTGCATCTGTCCGGGAATGTGCCAGGCTGGTCAGGGTTTTGCAGATTAACACAGAGACTCTCCGTCTTTTTGGCGTCAGCAGTAAAGAGGAGTTTCCGGATCGTATGCCGGATTATTTCACGGACGAATCCTGGGATATTTTCCGGGAGGAACTGATCGCGCTGGCACGGGGGGAAACGCATTTTGAATGTGAAATGCCGCATCGTTTAGGCCAGGGTGATCTGAAAATTCTGTTTCTGAAACTGCAGGTGGTTCCGGGTTATGAGCACAGTCTGTCAAAGGTGCTGATTTCCTTCATGGACATTACCCGTCTGAAACACACAGAAAAGGCACTGCGGGACTATCAGGAGCATCTTGCGGAAAAGGTGGAGAGAAGAACATCTCAGTTGCGGGAAAGTGAGGAAAGACAGAGGGAACTGCTCAAAGGCATTCCGGTTCCCGCGTATATCTGGCAGAAACAGGGAGAGCATTTTGTGCTTGCCGATTACAATGACGCGGCTTATGAAGTGACCAATGGCAATATCGCCAGTACTCTGGGCGTGAATGCCTCTCAGTTTTATGCTGACCGGCCTGATATTCCGGCAGATATGCTCCAATGCTTTGCACAAAAGGCCCCGGTTCACCGGGAAATGGAATATGTGATGAAAACCACCGGGGTCATAAAGTGGCTTTCGGTGAAATACGCATTTGTCCGGCCAAACTTTGTCATTGTGCATACCGATGACATCTCCCAGAGAAAGGAAATTACCCGCAGGCTGTCCGAACTGCTGGATTTAAATCAGAAAATAATCGCATCTTCCCGTCTCGGCATTATTGCGTACAAAGGCACAGGGGAGTGCATTCTGGCAAATGAGGCCACTGCAAAGATCGTCGGTGCGCCGGTTCCCAGACTTATGGAACAGAATTTCCGCAATATTGTTTCCTGGAAAAACAGCGTTCTGCTGGAAAAAGCTGAAACTGCTTTGCGCACAGGCGAAGGGCAGGAAACCGAGGCGCATATTGTTTCCTCTTTTGGAAAGGAGAGTTGGCTCGCGGCTTTTTTCTCTCCCTTCATCAGCGGGGGCGAGCCCCATCTGCTTCTGATTATTGATGATATAAGTGAACGGAAAGAAGCGGAAAAAGCCCTGCGGGAGGCCAAAGAGGAGGCGGAACGGGCCAATAAGGCCAAAAGTGCGTTTCTGGCCAATATGAGTCATGAACTGCGCACGCCCCTGAATGCTGTTCTGGGATTCAGCCAGTTGATGGAACGGGATTCCCAGATCAGCGGGGAACAGCGGAAAATGCTGAAAACCATTATCCGCAGCGGCGAGCATCTGCTGAACCTGATCAATGATGTGCTGGAGATGTCCAGGATTGAGGCGGGCCGCATACTGTTGGAAAAAGAGGATTTTGATCTCATTCGTACCATTGATTCAGTCAAAGAGATGATGCAGTCGCGTACCAGTGCAAAAGGACTGGAACTGATTGTTGACTGTGATCCGGATCTTCCCCGTTATATATGCACGGATCAGCAGAAACTCCGGCAGGTGCTCATCAATCTGCTCAACAATGCGATCAAATTCACCAGGGAAGGCGGTGTGACTCTTCGGGTCCGGCAGGAAAAACCTGCGGAAAAAGGCAGTCCCATGACCATTGTTTTTGAGGTGGAGGATACAGGCATCGGCATTTCCGAAGAGGACAGGGGAAACCTGTTCAGTGCCTTTGTGCAGGCGCGCACCCTTGAGAAAGACGGGGAGGGAACAGGACTGGGACTGTCCATCAGCCGCTGTTTTGTGCAACTGATGGGCGGTGATATTTCTGTGAGAAGCCGCGTTGATCATGGCTCTGTATTCCGTTTTCATATTCAGGCTGAAGCAGGAAAAGCAAAAGAAAACGATATTCCCAAATCTCCCCGCCGGGTGACAGGGCTGGCTTTGGATCAGCCGGAGTTCCGCATTCTGATTGTGGAGGACAGGCCCGAAAGCAGGCTGCTGCTCAACCGGCTTCTCAGCTCGGTGGGATTTGCAGTCAGGGAGGCCGTGAACGGAAAAGAGGGTGTGGAAATATTTGAGAAATGGCATCCGCATCTCATCTGGATGGATATACGGATGCCGGTCATGGACGGGTATGATGCCACCCGGCAGATCCGGGCTCTTCCCGGAGGCGATGCCTGCGTTATTATTGCACTTACGGCCAGCGCGTTTGAGGAGCAGAAAAGCCTGATTCTTTCAGCAGGGTGCGATGATTTTATCCGCAAGCCATTCCGGACAGCCGATATTTTTGATGCCATGCACAGGCATATCGGGGTTCGCTATGTGTATGAAGATGAACCGCAGCACACGCAGGAAAAAGGAAAGGGAGCCAATGCGGAAAATATTTCTGAGGCACTTGCCGGACTTAGCCCGGAGCATCTGGCAGATCTGGAGAAAGCTTTGATCAATCTGGATATGGAAACCATATCAGCAGTTATCGGACATATCCGGGCAAAGGACAGGGAAGCCGCTGATGCAATGGCGGAAATGGCCGACAACTTCCGCTATGAACAGCTTATGAATATTGTCTCACAGTTCAGAAATTCATCACAGGAGGGCAGTAATGAATCATAATGCAGAGGCTCCGGATTCCCGCGTTCCCGCGAATATTCTGGTAGTGGATGACAATCCCCAGAATCTGCGCCTGCTGGTCGGAATTCTCAGTGAACACGGATACCGGGTGAGGCCCGCGCCCAGCGGTTCTTTGGCCCTGAAATCCGTTTCCTCCATGCTGCCGGATCTGATTCTGCTGGACATCAATATGCCGGAAATGGACGGATATACGGTCTGTGAAAAACTGAAAGCAGATGAAAACAGCCATGCGGTTCCGGTCATTTTTATCAGCGCACTTAATGAGGTCATGGACAAAGTCCGGGCTTTCAGCGCAGGCGGAGTGGATTTTATCAGCAAACCCTTTCATATGGAGGAAGTGCTGGCCCGCATCCGCACCCATCTGAAAATCCGGGAAATGCAGAATCAACTGGAAGAGCAGAATATCCGTCTCAGGCAGGAGATTGAACAGCGCAGGAAAGCCGAGCAGCAACTGCGGCTTGCCGCCAGTGTGTTTGAAAATGCAGCGGAAGGAATTCTCATTACCTCCGCGGATGGTGCAATTCAGAAAGTCAATCCCGGTTTTACAGCCATTACCGGTTATACATCCGAAGAAGTGACCGGCCGCAATCCCCGGATGTTCAAATCCGGCAGGCATGACAGGGAGTTTTATGCACAAATGTGGCATGAACTGCTGGAAAAAGGGCAGTGGCAGGGGGAAATATGGAACAGAAAAAAAAGCGGGGAACCCTATCCTGAGTGGATGTCCATTACAGTCATCCGGGATTCACAGGGGAATCCTGCACATTATGTGGGCCTTTTCCGGGATATTACCGATGAAAAACAGACCCGTGATCAGCTTCACCATCAGGCATATCACGATCCCCTGACCGGACTGCCCAACCGTCAGTTGTTCAGTGACCGTCTGGAAAGGGCTTTGGCCTATGCGAAACGCAATACAGGAAACCTGGCTGTCCTGTTTCTGGATTTGGACAAATTCAAACTCATCAATGACACATACGGACACCGAATAGGCGATCTGCTGCTGCAGGAAGTGGCCTGCCGTCTGAAAAGATGCGTGCGGAATGAAGATACGGTGGCGCGTCTGGGCGGAGATGAATTCACTCTGATTCTTCATGACACCCTAAGAGGAGAACCGGACGCGTGCGGGACTGCCCGGAGGATTCTGGAATCCCTTTCCGCTCCCTTTGATTTGGATAATCATGAAATACACACCACCCCCAGCATTGGAATTGCCATTTATCCGAATGATGGACATGATGCTCAAACCATTGTAAACAAAGCGGATGCTGCCATGTATCAGGCCAAGCACGAAGGCCGGGGCAGGTATGTGTGCTTCTGCAGAAGCGATGGGAACTAAGTGCGTTGTCAAATAAATGTTTTTGCATTTGGGGATTTGAAGATTTCTGACATGCCTGTTTTGGGTTTCAGTGTCTGCTGCCTGACACCTGACATCTGAACACAAATGCAAAGAAATTTTCCTGACAGTCCAGTAAGTAAGGTTCCATAAATTTTCTGGCATAAAATTTTCAGAAAAACCGGATTTTTTGGAAAAATCCGGTTTTTGAATACACGAAAATTTTTGTTTGCCTACTGCTTTGTCAAGGTTAAGTTGACGATGAAACCCTAATGGTCTTTAAGACCCTTAGGGTTTTCGGCAGCAGATAAACCGTCATTCAAACCTTGACAGAACACTACTTACTTATTCGGATTTTTCCGGAGCTTCCAGAATCATCCGGCAGTCGGCCACAGTTGTGCCTTTGCCTTTTTCATGAACCAGCAGCGGATTGATGTCCAGCTCCCTGATTTCCGGATGATTGATAACCATATCTGAAAGACTGACCAGCAGTTTTTCAAGGGCTTCAATATCGTATTCAGGCTTGCCCCGGAAGGCTTTGAGCAGTTTGTATGCCTTGATTTTTTTCATCATGCGCCGGGCTTCGTTCCGTCCAATGGGGGCCAGCCGGAAAGATACATCTTTGAAGACTTCCACAAAAATGCCGCCAAAACCGAACATAATCAAAGGCCCGAAAACCGGATACCGGTTTGATCCAAAGATCACCTCTCTTCCCGGAGCGGCCATTTTCTGAATCAGCACGCCTTCGATCTCTGCATCCGGGCAGTAGGCTTTTGCACTTTCCAGCATTTTGCCAAATGCATCCCGCACGGCTTCCGGAGAATCCAGCCCCACTTTCACGCCTCCGGCATCAGATTTGTGCAGAATCTGGGGAGATACAATTTTCATGACCACAGGAAAACCGGTTTCCTCTGCAAGAGCGGCCGCCTCATCTGCTGTTTTTGCCAGTCCGGTAGGCAGGACATTGAATCCGTAACATTTCAGAATCCCCAGACCATCGAGTTCCCCCAGCCGGGTTTTTCCCTGTTTCACACAGTCTGCAATGATTTCCTTTGCTTTTTCCGTGTCATGGTGCAGGGAAAACTGGGCAAGTTCCTGACGGTTCATCCACTGGGAATAGCGGTACAGGGTTCCAAACGCGCGGGCCGCGCTTTCCGGGAAACGGAACACGGGAATGCCGCTTTCCTGCAGATATTTGACGCCCTGGGAAACATCCACAATGCCCATGAAACAGGAGAGAATCGGCTTATGGGATCGTCTGGCAACCCGGCCAATGGCCTGCGCGGTCTCCAGAGCATTGGTCATGGACTGGGGCGTGAGAATCACCAGCGCGCCGTCCACCCCTTCATCCCGGATAACGGCGGTCAGTGCGTTTTCATAGCGATCCGAAGTGGCATCTCCAATCACATCCACAGGATTGTGCAGACTGGCCGCAGCCGGAAGATGACTGGCCAGGGTTTCAATGGTTTCCTCTTTGAATTTTGCCAGTTCCAGCCCTGATGTCACAGTCACATCCGTGGCAACAATGCCGGGGCCGCCAGCGTTGGTGACAATCGCGACCCGGTTTCCGTCCGGAATCTTGCGCCGGAATTTTCCCAGCATACTTTCGTTTTTATAGGAAAAGGTGCTGGCAAAATCAAAAAGATCATTGATGGATTCCACCCGGATAATGCCGGACTGCTCAAAAATCGAGTCATAAACGGCCTCGGAACCGGCCAGCGCGCCTGTGTGCGATGCTGCGGCCTGTGCACCCGCGCCGGTGCGTCCGGATTTGATGACCAGCACAGGCGTTGGTCTGCTTCCGGAGGTGATCTCTTTTACTGCTTTGATAAATTCAGGCCCCCGGCGGAGTTCCTCCAGATAGATCATAATGACTTCCGTATCCAGGTCCAGGTGGAAATAGCGCAGGAGATCAAGTTCATCCACATCTGCCTTGTTGCCGATGGAAATGAATTTGGAAAAACCGAAATCCCTGTCCGCAGCAAAGTCAAGTACGGAGGTGCACAGCGCACCGCTCTGGGACATAAAGGAAATATTCCCGGCTTTGGGCATACGCGCTGAAAAGCTGGCATTCAGACTGACATTGGCACGGGGATTGATCACACCCAGGCAGTTGGGGCCGATCATGCGTATACCAGCCTCTCTGCACATAGCCAAAACCCGATCTTCCAAAGCCCGTCCCTCAGCCCCGACTTCCCGGAATCCCGCGGAGACAATGACCAGCCCTTTGATTCCTTTTTCCATCCCATCCTTTACAACCTGCAGCACATGCTGGGGCGGCAGGATGATGATTGCCAGATCCAGGGGATCAGGAATGTCCTTAATCGTGGGATAGGCCCGCACACTCAGAATTGATCTGGCCTTGGGATTGACCGGGTACAGGGTTCCCTTGTAGTTCCCTTTGAGAATATTGGCAAAAATATCATGCCCCACCTTGCCCGGCGCGGTGGAAGCTCCCACAACAGCCACAGATTCCGGGCAGAAAATAGCATCCAGTTTGTCCATGATTTTCCTTTCTTAATGATTTTATTTATAAAAATTGTATTATATGCTGTTTTGCATTTCCTGCCTGCTATTCTGTCAGTCTTGAATCTGTGCGTTGAAAAAAACCGGATTTTTCCAAAAAATCCGGTTTTTCTGTTCTGTTCAACGCATAAAATCAAACTTGACAAAGCACTGCAGATCCATGCTTTTGCGCAGCAGCAGGAAATGAGAATATCCCATATAAAAAACATATAACAGCTTTTGCGGACAATTTCAAGACTTGCATATCATCATTTTGGGGACAGACTTTATGCTGCAAAGGAGCAAAGTTTCAGGAATATGGCAAAAAGACAGTTGGTTTTATGGCATGAATCAGGGGGCAGACTTTGTGCTTTATATCTTTGTGGCCGATTTTTTGATTTTTCTGACACAAAGGCACAAAGTTTCAGGAAAAAGGCAAATGACAGTCTGGCAGTTATGTCTGATACAGAATAAAAAACATTATATTTTTAAATTGTTAAACCATGCCATCCGCTATCATGCATTTTTGTGCAAAAAATATCTTGACATTGGATACGGATTCATTTATAGTCGCTCCGTTTTGGTCAGCCGTGCCGAGGTAGCTCAGTCGGTAGAGCAGGGGACTGAAAATCCCCGTGTCGGCGGTTCGATTCCGTCCCTCGGCATCTTATTCAAAAAGGCTAAGGCCAAAAAAAGGGTTTAGGATAATTCCTAAACCCTTTTTTCATTATCAGGGCAGTAATGCCGTCTGAATAATGAATTCCATTCATAAATAATACTGATTCGCCATTGATTTGATACAATATGGTCAGTTTTTCCGCAGTTGCGGGTGTGTGTGCAAAAAACCGCTCCGCTTAATTTTTGCACTCCTCCGGATCTGACCGGTGGCCCATGCTTCATTGTGAGCCTCCGCTCCCCTTCCGCTTACGGATGACATTGCGAATCTGGGAAAGCACTGCTGCGATGAAGGTGCATACAAAGGAAAAACCGATTGCCGAATGAATAATTCCGGAATGGTTTCCGTAAATCAGCGATACCGGCAGCACAGGCTCGATCAGATTCACATCCGCAGTGCTGATTCCCAGCATACCGATTCCGCCTCCAATCGTGATAATCAGACAGCCTGATATGTAATAACATAATGATTTCATATTTTTTTCCTTTCATATACCCTGAAAAGTTCCGGATAATCCTCTGCGGCATGAAATCGGAAAATTCCTTATTTTTTCTCCCCTGTGATCCTGCCATTTTTTTTTAACATAGTGATATATAATAAAAGAAGTCAATGGGGAAAATAATGTATTCTGAGGGAGGAAATGCCTGCCTTTGGTGTACGGAAAAAGGGATGATGATTTTTTTTACTTGAATTGTTTGAAAAAAAATCATAAAATACTTTCTCAGTCAGGATACATCTGTGAAAAAACAGATCGGACAGCGCACAGCCAGTCGGCTCAGGCCAGACTGCTTCACAAAGGCCGTGTTTTGTGAATGGCAGGTGTTGAATATTGAAGCAAAATGATTATTATACGCTTTGCATATTCTGCCGGAAGAATCGGTTAAATATCCAATTGTCTGATATTATTAAAAATAAAAAGCAAGGTACGCCTTATATCCGGAACCTGTTTCCGGTTTTCGAAAAAAACAAAGCTGAAACATATATAACACAGGTTCAGTATAATTTTTTACCGCCCCCGGAAATTATGCCTGATCTGTATTAATATCTATTATACCGGATTAACCATTCAACATTAACCATCAGCAATTGACACAGGAGGTTGTATGAAAAGGAAAGGCAGTTTTGAACTGGTGAAGGAATATCTTGCCGATATGGGAATGTATATTGTCGAAGAGGATTCCAGAAACCAGCTCGTTGTTGTTGAAAAAGAATCCGAAGGCATCAAGAACATGATCGTAGACTGCGAAGAACCGGTTGTCATCATTGAGCAGCTTATTATGAAAGTGAAACCGGATTCATGTGCATTTTTCAGACGTCTGCTGCAGATGAACCGGGAACTGGTGCACGGGGCCTTTGTTCTGGATGAAAGCGGGGAAATGCTTCTTTTCCGGGATACCCTCCAACTGGAAAATCTGGATTTCAACGAACTGGAGGGATCTGTCAAATCGCTGAGTCTTGCCATGTCGGAATACGGTTCCGAACTGCTGGAATACGCAGCCGGATAAAGAATGCCCAAAAACAGATTTGTGCGCGTCATTTTCCTGATTTCAACCGGAATGCAAAACAAGGAGGACGGTTATGTCATCATTCTTTTCAAGAGTTTTTAAAATCGGACAGGCAGAAGCCCATTCAGTGATTGACAAATTTGAAGATCCCATCAAACTCACAGAGCAGGGAATCCGGGATCTGAGAAAAGACCTGCAGACAGCCATGACCAGTCTGGCAGAGGTCAAGGCCATTGCCATCAGAACCCGCCGGGATGCGGACAGCAAAAGGAAACTGGCCGCAGATTATGAGCGCAAAGCAATGCTTCTGCTGCAAAGTGCGCAGAACGGCACGCTGGATATGGCAGAGGCCGAACGTCTGGCAACCGAGGCTCTTGCCAAAAAAGAACAGCAGGCCGGAGAGGCTGTGCGTACTGCCCATGAAGCAGAAAGGCATGAGCAGATGGTCAACCAGTTGCAGGCCAATGTGAACAAGATCAAATCCGCTGTTTCCACATATGAAAACGATCTGATAACGCTGAAGGCACGGGCCAAGACAGCCTCTTCCACCAAAAAGATCAACCAGCAGCTTGCCCAGATTGATTCCTCCGGAACACTTGCCATGCTGGAAAAAATGAAGGCAAAAGTAGAAGAGGATGAAACCCTGGCCATTGCCTACGGCGAAATAGCCACACCCGGCAAAACCGTTGATGATGAAATCAACACTGCCCTGATCAAAGGTCCGGCATCAACGGCCACTGCAAGCCTTCAGGAACTGAAAAAGAAGATGGGCATTGAATAAAACAGGAGATAACAGGATGGGCTGGAAAGAGCTTTTCGGCTTTGGCGATAAAAAGAAAGCACAACCGGAACCGGAGTTGCTCAGGGATCTCACCCTTTCCGATCTGCTGCCGGGCTGGTTTGTGGATTATGATCTGAAAACCTGGGAGGTGACGGCCCGTCATCATTATGACTGGGGTGGAGGGGATCTGACGTATGAATGGCAGTTGAAAAGCCATAATGATACCATTTATCTGCTCAAAGAGTCTGATGATGAAATCCGGTGGAGCATCTGCCGGTCCATCCCTTTCGGCCGGCTGGGCGAAGAGGTGCGGAATCATATACGTACCAACGAAGATCCTCCTGATGAGATTGTCTTTGAAGGAATCAGCTATTATCTGGAGGAGTTCGGAGGTGGGCATTTTTACAAAAACTGCACAGGATCGGGCGAGGAATTTCTGTCCTGGGATTATGAGGATGATTCCGGAGAAAAACTGCTGTGCATCGAACAGTGGGGGGAAGATGAGTTTGAGTTATCCCTGGGAGAACCTGCCGAAGAATATCAGTTCACCAATATTCTGCCGCGTGCTGTTTCCTGAAACCGGCACAGATATGCAGTCCTCAGATACCCCGCAGTTTTATATATATTCTGCGGGGTATTCGGCACGCTTGGGTGATTTCTGAAAATAAATAAGTAAGGTTCCATAAATTTTCGGGCATAAATTTTTCAGGACTGTGTTTATGCTGCAGGCACAGGCTGGAAGCTTATGCTGCTTTTATACCTGAAAATTTATGGTTGCCTACTTATCCCGGTTCAGTTCACAGGAACATGGGCCGGAAGCTTATTCTGCTTTTCCGGGATATTATTTTCCGGAAATCACCTTAAGTCAACAGAACTGTTCCCCCGGAAAGTTTTCGGCAGTGCCTGCCCCGGCTTCGGTTTCAGTCAATCAGAACCAGGGAATGCTCTGTCAGACTGCCCATTACCCCGCGTGAAACACTTCCAAGCAGCCAGCGTTTAATCCCTGAAATTCCCCGCTTCCCCATGATGACCGTTCCGTACTGTCCCTGGTGAACGGCCTTTACAATGGCTGAAACCGCATCCCCTTCACACGGGAGAAGGGTTAAGGGAAACTGTTCTGCCCCTGTGACTTTCTGTATGGCCTTCCACCGCTGTTCGGCCTGTCCCGCAGAGCCGGTCAGGGCATGAACAAAGGTCAGGTCAAAATCCGGTCTGCGGATATAATTTCGCTGTAAAAACATCAGAATCAGCGATGTGGCCGGTGAAAGATCCACAGGTACAATCACCCGGTTCTGCTGTCTGTCTGTTCCGAGCAGTACCAGGACTCTGCAACGCAGTTGATACAGCAGTTGTGTCCGCCAGACCTGTTCAGGATGGCGGGCAATGAAAATCAGGCCGTAACCACCTTGGACTGAGACCTGCCGGGCTGTCTTTTCCAACCGTTCTTTTGCCATACGGATAACAGGGATATATACTTTTTCCTTCCATCCTGAACAATGGGGCAGTTCCATGCTCCACCGGAGAAAACTGTCAATCTCCGCCTCAAAGCCACTGTCTTTTTCTTCAGGATGGGGAAAGAGAACTGTTGGCGGAAAAGCAAAGGCAATGGGATTGTCAGGAAGGAACCTCGGCAGGGCAGACCGGAACACTTCCATATCCTTTCTGTCTGTTATCACCCACAGACTTCTGTAATTCCGGCTAAGTAGTTTATGTTCAAGTTCCGTTCTTTCCTGCATCAGTTTCGGCCAGAGGGTGCAGACAAAACCCTGTTCCAGAATCACCCTTTTCAGACATCCGTTACAGTTGATGCATGCGGTTATCCGCGGGTTCCCGCCCGCGGCTTTTTTTATCCAGTCAAAATCTACCCGTAAGGGACGTCCCAGCCCGATCAGATCCGTCACTCTGTCCCTGAGCAGTGTTTCCGCGAGCATAGGCGTGGTGATTCTTCCGGATATAATCGTAGGGACATGGATTTCTGCGGTGAGCCCTGCCATATCTTTTTTCAGATAGGCCGGTTTTGCCATTGTTTTCATGGCAGATGCGGAAAAGATGGAATTGTATGAACCGACTGAAGCGGAAAGATACGCTATTCCTTCTTTTTCCAGAAGCCCGGCAAATGCCAGCGACTCTGAAAAATCAATGCCATCCGGAACCCATTCTCTGAGAAGCAGCCTGAACCCGATGGGGAAATTTTCGGGAAGTGCCTGTTTTATCTCTCTGAGCACGGCAAGGGGAAACGCTGTGCGCCGCATAAAGTTTCCTCCGAAAGCCCCCGCTGTTTTATTGCTGAACGCGGAAAGGAACTGGCACAGCAGATACCCGCTGGCTCCGTGAAGCTCAATCATGTCAAAACCGGCCTGACAGGCCCTGACAGCGGCATTTCTGAAATCCAGGATAACCCGTTCCAGATCTGCATTGTTCATAGTCCGCCTCCAGGCATTGAGCTTGCCCAGAAAATAACGGGTCATCCGGAAACGTTTCTCAATGGAAAAAAAGTGCATGAATTCTGTCAGGGCGCTCAGATTGAAGGACAGATTTGTCCTGTCTATGGGCGATGGCTGGAGGGGCTGATCGGTTCTGGCAAATCTTCCGCCATGATTGAGCTGCAGGCAGGCAAGGGCGCCTCTCTGCTTTACGGCTTCCGCCAACCTGGCGAGACCGGGGATGAATTCATCCCTGTCCGCGCGGAGATTGTATTCAGATACAATGCTGTCCCATGAAACAGCAGCATTGGCCACCACCACAAGGGCAGCTCCGGAATCGGCCATACGGGCATAAAAATCAATCAGCAGCGGACTTACCCGGCCATCCGGATGCGCATAACCTGTAAAAACAGGCAATGCCACTATCCGGTTTTTCAGGTCAAAAGGGCCAAGTCTGAATGGGCTGAAAAGAAAAGGATAATCAGATTCCGGCTGTATTTTTCCACGGGTCATGGTGACGGTTCCCCCGCTATACGTATTTTTTATCAGAAAAACATATTCCTCTTGATAAAATTATAGATATGATACAGTATTATGTATCTCCATTTCAAGCAAATCCTTTATCAGATTCAGAGGAAAGGAGGCAGATGATGGAACACACCATTCTTATCACCGGTGCATCCGGGTACCTGGGATCGGCCATCAGTGCGGATCTGGCACGGGACAACAGGGTCATCGGAATCCACAGACGGGAACCCACTGCAAAACAGAAATCTGCGGCTTCCCATGCCATATGGGAAAAAGGTGAGGTCGCGGATGAAGACTGCATAGATTCTATTTTCAGGCGTCACTTCTCCGCAGGCCACCCCATTGATTATGTCATTCATTTTGCAGTGTTTACCGATTACGGGGAAAAATGGAGGGACGAATACTGCGACACCAATGTCATCGGCACACGGAATATTATTGAGGTTGCCGCCCGTTATCCGGGTGTCAGACGCATTATTTTTGCGGGAAGCATTGCCGCGCTCAACCCTGCTCCGCAGGGAGAATTCCTTACGGAAAAAACACCGGCAGGCGGACATATTGCCTATTCCAGAAGCAAGGCATTGGGGGAAAAACTGCTCGCGCAGAATTCCCACAGGATTCCGGTTGCTGTGCTGCGGATAGGCGGGGTTTTCACCGACTGGTGCGAACTTCCCCCTTTGTTCAGTGTGATGAAGGCATGGAGCCAGCCTTTTACGGGCAGGCTGGTTCCTGGACTTGGCAATACAGGTTTTCCATATATCCACCGCCGGGATATTGTGCGGATTATGCGGAGGATTATTGAGAAAGATGACAGCCTGAACCGTTACGAAACCCTGTTTGCCTCTCCTCCGGGCTATACCTCTCATAAAGAACTGTTCCCCATAATTCGCCGGGAATGCGGAAAAGGATATGCCACAAAACCGATCCATGTTCCGCCATCTTTGGCAAAATTCGTGCTGCACGGCAAGTATCTGATCAATACCCTGCGAAAAAAGGAAACCTACGAACGGAGCTGGATGATTGATTATGTCGACCGTCCGCTTGTCGTGGATACGACTTACACGCAGAATAAACTGAACTGGATACCCACTCCGAAGCTTCACATTCTCAGAAGGCTTCCCATACTCATGCGCCATTTCAATAAGCGTTATGCCGAATGGCATGCCCGGAACATCCGCCGGAATGACCAGAAATATGAATATGAGCCGGATGTGGTGTAAAAGGGATGAATGGTGAATGATGAATGGTGAATGGTGAATGGTGAATGGTGAATGGTGAATG
>CAZHPS010000039.1:0-23808 GCA_964534335.1 uncultured Desulfobacterales bacterium | reverse complement strand
TTATATCATTGAAAGAAAAAAACAGCAATAAAAAAATCAACGGCGTAACATCAGTATATAATGTAACAGGTCATCGGTATAATGATAATCAGCCTGACAAACCATCCGGAAAAAATGCCAGCAAAAACAGCGGTTATGAATATCCATAACCCTGCTATACAGAAGATAACAAAATTATTCATCAAAGATGAAACAATCAACACTATAAAAATCACGGGGGTCCATCTGGAAACCTTACAGGCCGGGAATATCCATAACCCTACTGCACAGAAAAATATAAAAGATCTCATTTTCTCAGCCTTTCGTTTTGTGTCAGTTATGATTTTAAAAATGTTCAGGAATAATCAGAGGAATACTTTGTCGTCTGATCGTTTCATTCTCAGAATCCCTGCATATATTTTTTTATTATGTCCCAGATCCGAAGTCCCTTACGGACTTCCCACAGTATGTTTCGTAAGCGGATAAAATGATTTTTCTTTATCCATATTGTCATAAATCATAATCATTTCTTATTTGATTCTTTTTCATGATTTTATGTCGTATAAACCGGTATAAATCATAACAAAGACACAGTATGATGAAAATAATGGCAGGAAGTAAAGGTATGTAGTCCTTAATATCCGGATTTGGCGTTGGACTTGGCTCCGGACTTGGACTTGGGTTCAGACATGGCGTCTGAAAAGCATTTCTGACATTTTCAAGAGTCAGGCTCTGATTCATTGTCCAGACATCATCCCCTTCTCCGCACATGTTTATTCCCGGAGTCTTGGAAATGGCAGTGGCTGTATATCCGCTTTTACTTAGAGACAGAGAATAGGTGTATTTCTGCTCTTCAGCCTTTACAGCAAATCTGAGTTTTTCAAGACTGTCAGCATACATACCAAATTCAAAAAAATAAGCTTCCTGATTTTTTGCAATTGTTCCGAGAGACTGTTTCGCCTCGCTCTGTCTGGCCTTTGGAGGAATGTAACCTACTGTAGGAGTAAGCAAAGCCGAAAAAATCATCAGCTCGATAACAATAATCACTCTGATATACCATTTGTGAACAATTCCGGTTATGATTAGTCCTGTTATAATGATTATACCGAAAAACATAAAAGTATCCATCTTCCTGGCCTTTCATTTGAAGCACCGCACAGACACCGCCGACAACAATGAAACAAACTTCATGTTTTACAAGAACAGGAAGGCTAGCCAGAAAATCATCTGATCTTATTTGCATTTTTCAGTTTCACGATCATTTTTGCATTTCGGCGCAATTCATCCAGCCGTTCTGCATAGTTCAAAGACAGCATCCACCGGATCAGGGTCAGATCCACGCCGTCCTCACTGTAAACAGGTTTGGCATTTTCCGTATCAGAACTGGCGTGGTATATTTTTTTGTTCATTGCAGATTCCTGCTGTTTTGTCATTTCTTTGCGGGTATTGGGTCAAACGCCTGTCTGTCTGTATTTCAGCACTTGACACAGTTTTTATTTTCACATATCCTTTGCCGTGAGAACAGGTGTTTTCATAACCGCAGACAAAAAATGCTTTTTTCCCATGAATCAGTGCAGTCTGGGCGATCAAAACTTTGAGCATCTGATGTTTGCCATACGCGGAAAAAAATGTATCATGATGCCCGGCCCGGATGCCCCGGTTGAGGAAATTATTGATGAATTTTACAGGAAACAGCAGAGATCTGTCAACAGTATTTGCGGTTAAGAAGCTGTTTTAAAAATATTCCATACTGATTTTTCCGGGAAGAAACCGGAGTGTCAAAAAGATACATTGCCTGTTTAAATGCGGTAAAATCAGCTTTTATACCGGGCAAAATCCCAAATTTTTTTGTCTCCGGTTATTTTTAAAACAGATTCTAAAACGCACAAAATCAAAACTGACACAGCACGAATCAATCACGAATCAATGATAATCAAAATGGACTGACCGGTTTATGAAAAATATCAGACTGGTGCTTGCGGAAGATTCCGCACCCGTGCGCAAAATGGAGATAAGCCAGCTCCGTTCTTTGGGGTTTGAGCATATCCTTGAGGCTGAAAACGGCGATATTGCCATAAAGATTCTTCGGGAGAATCCGGATATCGGCCTGATCATCAGTGACTGGAACATGCCTGAAAAAAGCGGATACCAGTTGCTGACCTGGGTGCGCTCCAATCCCAATTATCAGCATATCCCCTTTGTCATGGCAACTGCCCAGGGAGACAGGAAACAGATCCGCCGCGCAATGGAGGCCGGCGTAAGCAGCATTATTGCCAAGCCTTTTCATACAGAGGAACTCAAAGCAAAAATTGATGAGGCTATGGGACTGGCCGCAAAGAAAAAGGCCGAATCTGTCCTGAAAATACAGACAGACGCATCCGGGAAAGTGCATCTCCGGGTGGCCCATATTCAGATTACCGATCATCTGATTCTCGGTGTGCTGCGCTATCTCATTCATACGGGCGAACTTTCCCCCCGCCATTTTGAACTGGAGCCGGTGCGCATGACCGGATGGAATCCGGTGGAGGCAGCATTGGAAGAAAGCGCAGTGGATGCGGCCTGTGTGCTTGCGCCCATTGCCATGGATCTGTTCAGCGCGGGAGTTCCCATCCGTGTGGTGCTGCTGGCACACAGAAACGGGAGTATCTTTGTCCGCAGCAAAGCAGGGAATTATGCTGAACCCTGTCAGGATTTTTTTGAGGGAAAATCCATACTGATTCCCCATAAAATGTCCATACACCATATGCTGGCCCACAGCTTTTTTTCCTCAATGGGGCTCAAACTGGGCGTGGCCGGACAGTCAGACATTGATGTGCAGTACGAAGTTGTGGCTCCGGTCATGATGCCGGAATTTCTCAAAGAAAATCCTGAAGTGGCCGGGTTTATCGTGGCCGAACCCATTGGATCTTTGGCAATAGCCTCCGACATTGCGGAAATGCAATTTCTTTCGGGTGCAATATGGGAAAATCATCCATGCTGCGTTGTGGCTGTGCGGGATGATTTTATTGCTGCCCATGAAACAGCCCTGTATGAATTCACAGACATGCTGGTGCACGCGGGACAGTTCATGGAGCAGTATCCTGAAAAAGCAGCAGAAATCGGGGTGGATTTTCTGGACCCTGATCAGAAACTGGGGCTTACTGTTCCCCTGCTTCGGAATGTGCTTGCTGCGGGTTTGCGTACAGGAGATCTCTTTCCTGAAAAAACTGATTTTCAGAAAATCGGGGATTACATGTTTTCTGAAATGCGGATCGGGAAAAAAATTGATCCTGATCTTTTTCTTGACACCCGTTTTGCCAAAGCAGCGTGCAGAAAAATCAGAGAGCCTGTTCCGGTTTCTTTGCCGGAATCGCCACGCGTTGCTCCGAAAAAGGAAATACACACGGAAAAAAAACGCAGTGAAGCAGTTCCTGTGCACGCGGAGGATGAGCCTGAACGCTCTGACACCATCCGCATCAGTGTGGACATCCTTGATCAGTTGATGGCCTCGGCCGGTGAACTGGTGCTGATCCGCAACCGGGAACTTCTTTCATCAGGCATGTCCGACCCGGTGGCGCGCAGCATTTCCCAGCGTCTCAGCATGGTGACAGCCGAACTGCAGGAAACCATTCTGCAGACCCGGATGCAGCCCATTGGCAATGTGTTTGGAAAACTGCCCCGTGTTGTCCGGGAACTGGGAAAAAAATATGGCAAAGAAACAGAAATTTCCCTTTCAGGACGGGATACCGAAGTGGATCGCAGCATTCTGGATTCCCTGGCCCGACCCCTGGTCTGTGCACTCACGGTCTGCTGCCGCGACGGCATTGAATCTCCGGAAGAGCGGAAAAAAGCAGGAAAATCTCCGACCGGCCGGATCAGTCTGGACGCGGAAAGCAGCGCGGGGGAAATTCATATCCGCATCCGGGATGACGGCAGGGGCATTGACCCGGAATCCGTAAAAAAAACGGCCATTGGCAGGGGGATACGGAATGCAAAACAACTGGCCTGCATGAGTGAAAAAGAAATTCTATCCCTGCTTTTTCTGCCTGAATTTTCAGCCGGAGAGGAAGAAAAGCAGATTTCCGGATACGGTTCGGGTTTCCACAGCATAAAAAAAAGCATGGAACCCTTCAACGGCACGGCAGAAATGGAATCTGTTCCCGGTGAAGGCACAGTCATACATCTGCGGCTGCCCATGACCCTGTCCATTATTCCCTCTCTGATTGTCTGGGAAGGTCAGCAGCGTTATGCCATTCCCCGGATGAATGTGGAAGAACTGGTCTGCCTGTATGATGAGGATGTGAAAAAAAAGATCGAAAGGGCCGGAAATCAGAATGTTTACCGGCTTCGGGATCGGCTCCTGCCCCTTGTGCGTCTGGGGGATGTGCTGGAACATGCAGAGGGATTGGCAGAAAATCCGGAGGAAGATTTGTTGTATGCTGAAACCTGTTCAGAACCTGCTCCTGCACAACCTTCCGATGACCTGTCCGGAAAAAGCGGGGATTCCCTTACCTTCGCGGTTGTTCGCACCGGAAACCGGCGTTTCGGACTGATTATCACAAAAGTTTTGGGAACAGAAGATATTGTTGTTAAGTCCATGCACCCGGTACTCGCGGGACTGCGAATCTATTCAGGTGTGACTGTGATGGGAGACGGACGGGCGGTTCTGATTCTGGATATTGAGGGCATCTGCCATCACGCGGGGCTTCGCTTCCATTCCCTAGAGGAAACAGACAAAGCAGCATCCGCAAAATCTGAGGATTTGCAGACTGTACTGGTTTTCAAAAACGGCCTGTCCGAACAGTTTGCCCTGGCTCTTCCCCTGATCCGCCGGGTGGAGCGCATTGCCACAGCAGACATTGAAAAAGTGGGAGACAGGGAATTTGTCAATGTGGCCGGAATTTCCACCCGCATTATCCGTCTGGACAGCATTCTCCGTGTTTCGCCCTGTGAAATGAAAACGGAAATGTTCCTGGTTCTGCCCAAATTTATTCCCCGCCCTTTTGGCATTCTTGTTTCCGAAATACTTGACATCTGTTCGGTGTCAGGAGATCTCAATACCGAAAGCCATATGGAGGACGGCCTGCTGGGTACTGCCATTGTGCGCAGCCATATGACCCTGTTTATTGACATCTTCCGCGTGATTGAAATCGCTGAACCGGACTGGTTTGCAGAGCGGAAAAAACAGGCTCCTCTGCCAGAGGAGAAAAAACATATTCTGCTCGTGGAGGATTCCCATTTCTTCCGGCGTCTGGTAAAAGGTTATCTGGAATCTGACCAGTATGCAGTGACAATGGCTGAACACGGGGAAGAGGCACTTGGGTGCATGGAAAAAGAAGAATTTGATCTGATCATTTCGGATTTGGATATGCCGGTGATGGATGGATGGACCTTTCTGAAAAAAGTGCGGAAGGCAAAGCGGTACGGAAATATCCCGGCCATTGCGCTTACTGCCCTGGATACAGAAACAGATCAGGCAAGAGCGCAGGAAGCCGGATTCAACGGGTATGAAATCAAACTGAACCGGGAACGGCTGCTGTTCAATGTGGCAAAACTTCTGGGACAGCAGACTCATTAGAAAAGGATTAACCGGGATTTCCCCCTTGTCTAAACCGGGATTCACGGGATTAAAGGATTAACCGGGATTTTTTCTGTCTGAACCTGGAGTTACAGGATTATACCATTAATCAGAAGATTTGACGGTACAGCCACGAATTGCACGAATGACACGAATTATGGTTTGTGCATTCGTGCAGATTCGTGTTATTCGTGGCTGGTTTAACCGGTATTAATCCCTTGCCCTGTTCACGCACCCCAAAGCAATCCCGAAGCACAGGCAGCCAATGACGGCCATAATCACATAAGACAGGATAGGAGGAGACTGGCCGAAAGCAGCAGCGCGGATGGATTTGGCAGAGTGTGTAAGGGGCAGAAGATGCAGAATTGTCTGTGCCCATTCCGGCAGCCGGTCTACAGGGAAAAAGGTTCCACCCAGAAAAGCCATAGGCGTAATGATGAAATTGCTCACCATTGCCTGATCCGCATGGGATTTCACCAGCATAGCCACAGCCACTGCAATGGATGCAAAAATGAAACTGTTTAGCACCACTGCCAGCCAGAACATGGGGTTATAGGAAAGAACCACGCCGAACAGCAGACCGAGGACAAGAATCACTGTTACCGCGATCAGCGCACGGGTCATACCCGCGAGCACCTCACCGCATACATATGCCATGCTGCTGATGGGAGCAGCCTGAAATTCCTCAAAAATATGCCAGTAAAACCGGGAAATATTGATTTCACTTGCAATGCCGAAAGCCTGGGTCATGCTGCTCATTGCAACCAGCCCCGGAATCAGAAATTCTGTATAGGAATATCCTTCAACACGAACATGTCCGCCCATTGCGTAACCGAAAGCGATGAGATAGAGCAGCGGAGACACGGACATGGAAGCCAGCATCCGGGACAGCCTGCGCCTGAGAATCAGCAGTTCTCTGTAATAGATGGCATTCCATCCCTGTATCATGGCAATTCCTTTCCTGTAGCCTTTCCGCTGACTTTTTTCCCGGTCAGAGCCAGAAATGCATCTTCCAGATTGACCCTCCGGAGCGTGAAACTTTCATGCTGCTCTGCGGAATATGCTTTGGCTTCTTCCCTTGTCCGGAAATATGCTGTGTTCATTTCATTTTCAATAACTTTGTCAATGGCCCATTCCCCCAGCCGATCCATGTGTTTCTGCGGTGTATCTGTTGCCACAATACTGCCCTCATCCAAAAAAGCCACCCGGTCTGCCAGAAATTCAGCCTCTTCAATGTAATGCGTGGTCAGAAAAATGGTTGCGCCGTTCTGCTGGATTTTCTTGATCAAAGCCCATATGCGTCTGCGGATTCCCGCATCCAGTCCGACTGTTGGTTCATCCAGAAACAGCACTTTGGGGGAATGCACAAGCGCACGGGCAATCATCACCCTGCGCTTCATGCCTCCGGAAAGTTCTTTGGCCGGGGTGTCTTTTCTGTCAAGCATATCAATATAGGTAAGGAGTTCACGGATTTTTTCCCTTCTTTTTCCCACCGGCATATGGAAAAGTCTGCCATGCACATCCAAATTTTCAAACACTGTCAGTTCCTGATCCAGATTCACAGACTGGGGAACCAGTCCGCACTGGCGTTTTGCGTCCAGGGTCTGTTTCACAATGTGAAAACCGTTGAGAAATGCATCTCCGGAGGAAAGTTTGGTCAGTCCGGTGAGAATCCGGATGGTGGTGGTTTTTCCCGCTCCGTTGGGGCCGAGATAGGCAAAAAGTTCGCCTTCCGGAACATGCAGACATATGCCTTTAAGAGCATGAAGGTCTTTATAGTATTTTGTCAGTTTGTCAATTCGTATCATGCGCGTTTATATAAAAATGCTGAATGATTAATGTTGAATTGTTAATTATTAATTGTTACAGAAAACTGCAGACATATGCCTTTAAGAGCCTGGAGGTCTTTAGAAGCTGTTTTAAAAATATCCAGCCCTGATTTTTCCGGGAAGAAATCCATCCGGCAAAAGAGATACTGCCCGTTTGAATACGGCAAAATCAGGCTTTGGTATTTGGCAAAATCCCAAAATTTTTTGGCCCCGGATATTTTTAAAACAGCTTCTTATAGTATTTTGTCAGTTTGTCAATTCGTATCATGCGCGTTTATATAAAAATGCTGAATGATTAATGTTGAATTGTTAATTATTAATTGTTACAGAAAACTGGAGGTCGGATTACGCTATTACCAACCATCCCCATTGATTTGATACAATATTGGCAGTTTTTCAGCGGTTCTGTGTGTGTGCAAAAAACCGCTCCGCTTAATTTTTGCACTCCTCCGGATTTGCGTTTGCAAAAAACCGCTCCGCTCAATTTTTGCACTCCTCCGGATTTGCGTTTGCAGAAAACCGCTCCGCTCAATTTTTGCACTCCTCCGGATTTTGCGTGTGCAAAAAAAGGCTCCGCTCAATTTTTGCACTCCTCCGGATTTGCATTCTGTATTGTATAAAACCAATGGAGACTTGGTATATACCATTACCTGAAACATTTCGGTTGTATAGGCTTTAAGAAAATAATTTTGGGGTTTCCTGTAGGTTGATGTTAGGAACGAACTCCAACAATTTCAGAATGTTGGGGTTCACTGAGTTCACCCCAACCTACTCCAAAATAATTATCTTAAACACTATAATATGCTGTATTCGAAAGACCTGCCTCAGCAGAGTTTATAAAAATGTTTTAAATATCGGGTTTAAACAGCCACGAATAACACGAATCTGCACGAATGCACAAACCATAATTTATGTCATTCGTGTCATTCGTGCAATTCGTGGCTGTACCATCAAATTTTCTGAGTAATGGTATAAGCCGCCAGAAATTTTCGTGTATCAAAAAACCGGGTTTTCAGAAAACCCGGTTTTTTGAAATTGTATATATGAAAAAATACAAAGACTTACTTATATATCCAGTATGCTCACTTCCAGCGCATTGCTCTGGATAAAATCCCGGCGGGGTTCCACTACATCGCCCATAAGCAGGGTGAAAATCTCGTCTGCCTGTTCCGCGTCCTCCACTTTGACTTTGAGCAGGGTTCTTTTTTCCGGATTCATGGTGGTTTCCCACAACTGCTCCGGGTTCATTTCCCCCAGACCTTTGTAACGCTGGACAGAAATGCCTTTTTTGCCTTCCTCACTCAGATGGCGGAACAAATCCCTTTTATCCGCCAGAATTATGGCGTCCTCCTCTTTTCCCTCGCTGAACACGGAAAAGGGCGGCAGATCATTGGCAAGGATTTTCTTTCCCAGCACCAGACATTTCTGAAAATCAGCAGAATGGACAAAACCGCGTCCAATCTCCAAAGGCTGAAATTCCTGCGCGGAAATCTCCTGTGTACCGGGTTCGGAACTGGGAATGATGCAGGGTTTGACCTTCATTTCATACACCCCGCGCTCCTCATTCCAGGAAAGTTCACTGACTTCACAGCCTTTTGCAGACAGCACGGTTTTGAGTTCCATCATCCGGTTTTGATCCTGCAGAAAATCCTTTCCATCCACTTCTTCCCGGATCAGGAGTTCCAGCAGTTCGGGCTGCACTCCTCGGCGTTCCATGCGGGATATGGCCTCCAGATATTCGGCAACATCACCCATGAACGCGAAAAGCTGATGCCCGCTCAGGACTGTTCCATTGCCCGTTTTCACGCTTTTGTTCGCGCAGATCCGGCTGAGGATATGCTCATTGTAACTGCCTTCATCCTTGAGGTATATCTCGCTTTTGCCTTTGCCGATGCGGAAAAGCGGTGGCTGCGCGATATACAGATACCCTTTTTCAATCACTTCTCTCATCTGGCGGTAGAAAAAGGTCAGCAGCAGGGTGCGGATATGGGAACCGTCCACATCCGCATCTGTCATAATCACAACCTTGTGGTACCGGATCTTGTCAATGTCATATTCCTCACGTCCCACACCCGCGCCCAGGGCTGTGATGATGTTTTTGATTTCATCACTGCGCAGAATCTTGTCCAGCCTGGCTTTTTCCACGTTGAGAATCTTGCCTTTGAGGGGCAGGATGGCCTGAAACCTGCGATCCCGTCCCTGTTTGGCAGAGCCGCCTGCACTGTCGCCCTCTACAAGAAAAAGTTCCCGTTCCGCAGGATCGGAAAACTGGCATTCAGCCAGCTTGCCCGGCAGAGTGGAATCCATGAGTGCGCCCTTGCTCCGGGCCAGATCTCTGGCACGCCGTGCCGCATCTCTGGCACGCGCAGCATCCACAGCCTTGGCAATGATCTTTTTGGCAACTGCGGGATTTTCCCCCAGATAGGTGGACAGGTTTTCATTGACCAGAGACTCCACCAGCCCCTTGACCTCGCTGTTGCCCAGTTTGGTCTTGGTCTGGCCTTCAAACTGTGGTTCCCTGATCCGCACACTGATGATGGCTGTGAGTCCCTCGCGCACATCATCTCCCCCAATTTTGGTCTGCATGTTTTTGGGCAGATTGTCACTGGTGGCATACTGGTTCAGGGATCGGGTCAGCGCGGTTTTGAAGCCAATGAGATGAAAACCGCCTTCCACTGTGTTGATATTGTTTGCAAAGGACAGCATACGTTCATTATAGCTGTCATTGTACTGAATCGCGACCTCAATCTGCACATCATTTTTCTCGGCCTGAAAAAAAATGGGCGGATGAAGCACGGTATGTCGGCGGTTGAGATACTGAACAAATTCAGACAGTCCTCCCTGATAATGGAATTCCTCCCTGGCATCCGAGCGTTCATCCTCAATGGTGATTTTCACACCCCGGTTCAGAAAGGCCAGTTCCCGCAGCCGCCGGGACAGAATTTCATAACTGAAATCATTGGCATTCAGGATCTCCATATCCGGCCGGAAACGGATTTTGGTTCCCCTTTTGTCTGTTTTCCCAATGACTTCAAGTTCACTGGTCTTTTTTCCCTTTGACCAGGTCTGACGGTGAATCTGCCCTGCCGTGTAAATTTCCACTTCCAGAAATACAGACAGCGCGTTGACAACGGAAATGCCCACGCCGTGAAGTCCGCCGGAAACCTTGTAGGAATCCTTATCGAATTTTCCTCCGGCATGGAGTTTGCTCAGCACCACTTCCGCAGCCGGGACTTTTTCTTTCTCATGGATGCCAACGGGAATGCCCCGGCCATTGTCGAGAACAGTCACGCTGTTATCCGTGTGAATGGTGACCCCAATGGTATCGCAGTATCCGGCCATGGCCTCATCAATGCTGTTGTCCACGACTTCGTAGACCAGATGATGAAGCCCTTCCATATCCACATTTCCGATATACATGGAGGGACGTTTGCGGACTGCCTCCAGTCCCTCCAGTATCTTGATGTTGTCGGCAGTATAATTGCTGGGTTCGTTTATCATATTCTCATCGGCATAACTACGCACAGATAACTTTTGTCATTTTCCCCTTCCACCATGCAGGGACGTTCCGCATTGATAATGCTGATCATCACCATGCTTTCCTCCACTGCACCCAAAGCATCAATGAAAAAACGGGGATTGAACGCGGCCTCAATGGCCTCGCCTGCATACTCAACCGGCATTTCCTCTCTGGATTCCCCAATATCCGGGTTGGATGCTGTCACCAGCAGCCGGTTTTCCGCAAAATTGAAGAGAACCCCTTTGTAGCTTTCTGAGGAAAGAATGGACATACGCCTGAGCATTCCCAGAAACTGTTTTCTGTCCAGAAGAATGTCTGTTCCCCGGTTTTTGACAATATCCGTGTATTTGGGGAAATCCCCCTCCAGCAGCCTGATGGTGACAGTCTCGGTCTGTTTTTTCACAATAAAATGGCTTTCCTGCAGTCCCACCTGCACGCTTCCATCAGCATCAAGGAATTTGAGAACCTCAACAAGTCCTTTTTTGGGAATCAGGACTTCTGCGGCAAACGGGGGTTCCTCCTCACAGGGATCATCCACAGTGGAAAGACGGCTGCCGTCAGTGGAAACCATGCGCAGCACATACTTTCCTTCCTCTTTTTCAATCTTTTCAAAATACACTCCATTGATATGGGAACGTCTGTCATCATTTGCACCCGTGATAATGACAGATTTTTCAATCATTCTCCGCAGCGCGCGGGAATCCACTTCAAAGAAACTGGCATCCGAAAGTTTGGGGCTGTCCGGATAATCTTCTGGATTCATGCCCACAATATGGTATTCAATCTTGTCGTTGCCGATTTTGATCCACCGGTTTTCCACTTCATGGATATGCACATCCTCTTTGGGAAAATCCTTTACAATCTCAAAGAGTTTTTTCGCATTGATGGCAATCGCGCCTGTGCTTTCCACCGCAGCGGAATAAGTGCCTTCAAATCCGGTTTCCAGATCTGTGGCCATCATGCGGATGCCGTCATCTGTTGCTGTGATCAGCACTGTTTCGGTAATAGCCAGATTGGTTCTGCGGCCGGCCACTCCCTGCACCTTTGCCAGAATGTTCTTGATGTCGCTTTTGTTGATAATGAATTTCATGCTTTACCCCTTTGTTTTATATGTAAAATTTGGTCACTCAAACCAGTTTGTGATGGTTATGATTAATCCGGGTATCCGGCTGAAATGCCGGAAAATGGAACATACCCGCCCCTTTCAAAAAGTGGATCTGTTTTATGCATCCTTTTCAAAACACAATATCCACTGTGTTAGATGTCTGTGCGTTTTTCCATTTTCGATGTTGCTCCTTGATTTTCATAACAACAAGGTAAACGGCGAACAGAAGTACCCTGTTATTGAGAGCGAAAGTTACAGGATCATCAATTCTGCTTTTATACTGTTTTATGAGATTTTCTTTATACTTTTCTTCATTGCCGAATCCGCACATCAGGCAAAGATCTATGTCCTGCGTCATCCTGATTTCACCCCAGCGTATTACTGCAAGGCCGTCAATAAAGGCAGAAGTGCCAATTTTTGGCTTTCATGGTCTGTTGTAATTCTGAAGCAGCCTGAAACAATGAGTTCATTATCTGCTGTCTTTCTTTACATTTTTTCTTTTATACATTTTTTTGAATATACGCTGCTGATCAACAAGGCCACTGAATAAGCGGTTTTTGCTGTTATTACAGGCATATTGCAGCATTTCGTCTAAAAAAATTTGATTTTTTTCATAGTAATCGTGTGCCTGCAGTTCATTCCGTTTAATGTTTTTCAACGATAATGCTGCTGTTTGCCATGTCTTTACCCACTTAATTTTTTGCTGTTGTATATCCATAATTTATTAATAATTTCAAAGATATAACAACAAGGTAAGCAGCGCAAATCCCGTCAGGGTTTGCGTCCGCTTGAGCGACTGGTTAGCCGCTTTCTTAGTTGTCACTGATTTCAATCTCATACTCTTTCAATATACGACGTATCTGTGTCGGTGTAATATCTGCCTGGTCTGTCTTTGAATAAATCGTTACCAGTATTGCTTCATCATGTTTTTTCAGATAATAAATGAAACGATAGCCTGACTTTTTTCCTTTGGTAATATCACTGTTTTTTATCCGAACCTTAAAAATAGTATATCCTGTATTCGGCACCTGGTCTCCTATAAAGTTACCTTTCTGAATTTCTTCTATAACAGGCTGGACATCTGAACGGATATGCTGATATTTTCTCACCAATGCACGCAGGTTCCGCTTAAATTCAGGAGTATATCTTACATCAACAGCAGGATTTTCATTCATCATCAATGTCAGCCCATAATTCATCTATCGGCATTGTCTCACCGCTCATAGCTTCTTTCCATCCCTGTCTGAAGCTGTCTTCAGCAGGTTTCAGGGTTATTGTATCCCGAAAAATTCGGACAATGCTCAGTAATGCAGGCAAATATTCTTCCGGTGTCGCTTTTATTTCCTGCACAAGCAAATTTGTGTAAGTAGTCTGATAAGTATCCATAAATTTTTCTTTCATAAAGGCAAAATTGTCAGCTTGATAATATATCTTTCTCTATCTTAGAACATTATTTTCCTTAATGATTTTAACAAAATTGCTAATAATTGAGTATAGTTTGGGATATTATTTAAGTCGAGCCTTTAAAAGCAGTTCATTATTGTTATTTCTAATTTCCAGTTTCAACGATTCTTATTGTGCATTGATATTTTTCCTGGTAATCACATATGAAATTAAAGCTGAAATTAAAACTCCACATAAAGCTATCATTGCTGCTATAACTGTTTCACGAATTAATATAAATCTCCTCTTTGGCTAACAACAGGTTCAGCGGCGGATGTAAGCCGTCCGGCTGCAACTGAGAGTTAGGAATAAGCCTCTGTTGTTTAATTGTATGTCCGAAGCCAGACTTCAGAGTTTCGGATATGCCCTAAATAAACACTTCTCTGAAATCCACTTTTATACCTTCGGAATCTGCAGGCTCACGGTGAAATGTTTCCTTTTTTTCATTATTCACAACAATAACAGTTCTGGCATAAGTATCAACAATCCAGACTGTTGACACACCTGCCGCAAGCAGTGTTTTGGCTTTGTCAACCAGTTCCTGTATTACCTGTGCGGGTGACAGGATTTCAATTGCCAGCAAAGGAATTATATCACATCGGGTTTTATCTTCCAGAAAATCCGGCCGGACTGAGTTTTCTCTGTATACAGAAATATCCGGTGTCATCCCTTTGTCAATGTCCAATATGAGTTCGACAAAAGGCTGAATCCCTTCTTTCTTTAAAAGATGTTCTATAATTTTGGTACAGATATAACTGTGGTTGACAGAAGGACTCATTTTCACCTCTCCTTTAAATATGCTTCAGAGTTTTATCTGCTGTGCATTATATCAGTTATTCCCCTAACGTAGAGCTAAGCGGTTTTGTGGGGTGGAGCGCAGCGGAACCCCACAAAACCCGCTTGATCGACTGTTTATGTGGCTTGTTTCGTTCATAATTTATAAATTGAAACATTGTCTTCCATTGCTCTCAAAGGTATTTTTCCATTACTGCCTGTTTTTGCCCGCCTGCACTTTCAATTATGGTTTTTGCTTCGTTTATTTGGGATTCTAATTTTTCTATGGCGGATACTAATTTCTTTTGCTCGGATATAGGCGGTACGGGAATTTTGAAGTTTTCTATATCGCTTTTATTTATACTTGGATAAGATGATTTTCCCATTTGCGCCTCCATTTGTTTCATTAACTCAGTAAGATACATGAAAGCAAAAAATAAACTTTTATTTGTAATTTTCTTTTCATCTTTGGTTTCTAAAATGGCAAAGCCTGTTGAAAAAATACAACCTTCTGTTTCCATATCTATAAAAGAAAATCCTTTTAAATATGGTCTTACCGTTGATATTAAAACGCTTCCTTTTGGTGCAATTCGTCTTGCACGAGATGGTGCGTTTTTTCCAAGCATTTTATTGGTAAAGTTAATTTCTCCTGTTCCTTTTCCAACGCTGTCAATATCTATATAAATAAATTCTTGGTCTGGATTCTCTGATGGATTTTCTGTAAACTGATTGATAAATACTAAATCCTTTAATTTTTCTAAAGTTCCTTTGCTAAATACTTCATTCACCCTCTCCTCAATCTCCTTTCCACATTTTTCAACAGTCGCTTTAGCTTGCTCTACATTGTTGTCTATGGCATCGCACTCGCTTACTATTTGCTGCTGGACTTCTTTAGGCGCCAGGGGAATTTTTACAGATAAATATTGTTCAAAATCAAGATTTTTAATTCCGCTCATTCCATTTTGAAAAGAAAATGTATAGCCTAATTCATAAAAATAGTTTAAAAATAGATGTAGATACTCTGGCTTACATTTATCAGAAGTCAATCGCAACCTACTTGTAAAGTTTGAATAAGAATAATCACCCTCCTTTTTATTGAAAAAAACTACTCTACCAATGGCTTGTGTTTCACTACCACCTGATTTTTCAACTATTATATCTCCATATTTAAGTTTTCTTTTTTCGTATTGTTTTTGCTCGACATCAAGAACTGCAACATCTGATAAATTTAATTTCCCGTCTTTGGTGAAATTTGTATTCCGAATAACAGTAACTTTTACAAAGGGTTCTTTTTTTCCCGTCCATAGACCGTTTAAAGTTTCAACAATCTCCCCCAATTTCACCACGTCCCACTTAGTTTCAATCGTGATAGATTTTTTGGGCGTATGCGAAAATGCCTTGTTAAAATCTTTCCGTGAAAAATCAAGAATTTCTGTTACATTGGCGTAAGTAATATAATCAGGATGATTTGTATCCGGTTTTGCACCGATAAAATTCTGTTTTATCAGATAATTTATTTTGTTGGTATTGTTAATATTTTTCGGGTCAAAAAGCGGTGTAATAATATTGCTTACCGTGCTTCCGCCATTGTATTTTATACCTTCGCTCCCTTTTGCTCCGCTCCATTCATAACCCAAAAACTGCTTCTGCTCTTTGTTGTCGCTTGGGCTTTTTACAATCAATACCTTTTGCCTGTTTTCATAGGCAAGCATAAAGTAAAACAGCTTGTCTTTTTCTATGCCAAAGAGGTAGTTAATAAAGCGTTTGTTAAGTTCTTCAGCTTGCTCTTCTTCTGTTTTATCTGTAAAATTTTTTTTCTTTTTCAGATTCTTAATTTCAGTGCTGTTTTCAAAATCAACTTTGTAATCTTTAAAAATACCGGTTTTCAACAATTCGTCTAAGCTGGCGATGGCGTCGGGAGTTACGCCAAACAGTTTCTTGTATTCTTCAAAAGGCAGTTCAGTATGCTCGCAATATTTCTTGATCAGGTATAAATCCTGATATTCGCTCAAATCCTTGTCGCCCTCTTTTATGCCTTCAAAATAATCTTCAACACGGTTTTTATAGTGTTCGGCAGGTTCGGGCTTTTGTTCCTTACGGCGCAGAAACAAAACAAAGGTGTTTGTTTTTGTTTTGCCAAATGCGCTGCCCAGGTCGACAATAGAAACAATATCAAAATATTTCAGGATAATTTCACGGGTTCTGATATGCGTGGCATCTGAATTTGAGAGTACAGACGAAGGCACAATAATACCCACTGTACCGCCGGGCGACATAATCTGTCTGGCGCGTTCAATGAAAAAGCACTGTATATTTGGGGTATTGCTGTTTATTCCAGTGGTTTCAATGAGTTCGTATTGTTCTTTTTCCTTTTCGCTCAGGTTTTGCAAAAAGCCTTCCACCGCAAAAGGGGGATTTGCAACCAGAACATCAAAACTTTCGGCTTTTATTTCTGCAATATTGCTTAAAGCATCTTCTTCCAGAATTTTAATCTGGTCTTGTCCGTACATATAAGCAGATACTTTGGCGACTTTTGCCAAACGGTCTTCTTTTTCTATTCCTACAATATTTTCGTAATATTTCGATATTTCGGTTTCCTTGTATTTTTTAACCAAAGGCTTTATCTGGTGAGCATATTCGGTTAAAAAATGCCCTGCGCCGCAAGCGTAATCAATAGCGCGCAAAGGTTCAGACGATTTTTTTATTTTATCTTCAAGAGGCAGGGACATTACAATAAACTTACAAATCGGCAATGGGGTAAAAAACTGTCCTTCGGATTGCTTAATGCTGTTGTCCAAGAAAAACTCAAACATATCGCCCAAAAACTGATTCTGGTCTTTGGTTTTCAGCCTGAGATTCTGCCACATCTGCACAATCTCAACCAACACCTTTGCATTTTTGTTAAAAAGTCTTTCATTGTGTACATTTATAAATGAAAAGGCATTGTTTGAAAAAAATTTCAGCTTACGGAAATATTCCTGAATTTGTTTTCTGGTGGCGTTCCGTTTGTTCCTGACCGTCCAAAATGCGTTGTCTATCTGGTCGTTGCTGATATAGACAATTTCATCATTCAGAAATTTACGCATACCGATTTGGTAAAGACTTTGAAGGCGGTCAACAAAATCGAAATAATTATCATAAGCCACTCCTTTCCAATAAAATTTTAGGTCGGTTTTGTTTTCTTCCTCATCCACAATTTTTGATAAGAAAAGGTTTACCAACACTTCAAAAGCGGTTTCTTTTCGTGCAATATTGTGCTGCCTGAGAATAGTACGGAAACGGTGATATTTTCCCTCTTTGTCTTTGTCAGTTACGGGGCGTGTGTCTGTATCAAGCGTATATTTGCTTTTTCCAATTTGATATGCCTGTATATTATCTTCAAAAATTCCTGTTTCGGTATATTCCAGTTGATATGTATCTTTCCATACATCGTAGCGTTGTTTTACATTCGATGCTTTTTTGAAAGATTTTAATTTATCGTTTTGTTTTAATATTTCCTCATTGTCTTTGTGCGAAATAATTCGCTGTTCAACAGCAATTATATTGTTTTTATCGTCAAACTCGCTTGCATATAAAGCAAGAAATTCTGTTTCCGATATTTGCTGTGCATAACTGAAAAGCTGTCCGCCGTCATCAAGGGTTTCTTTCCATGCTTTTTCAAATTCTTTTCCAAAGGTTTTGCACTCGATAATCAAAAGAGGTTTATTATTTTGGTCTTTTATCAGAATATCGGCACGTCCGCCGCTTGCCCCATGTCCGACTTTCCATTTTGGTTCAAGCTCAATATGTTCAGGTTTATATCCTTTTTCCAACAGTCTGTGAACACATTCAAAAACAACTGCATTTTCAGATTGCGAAAAATTGCAGGTTTGTCTTTCATTTATTATTAATCCTGAATTTTCAGGATATTCCAATTCTTCTTTCTTAAAATCAACTTTTAAGAATACATCGTTACCTTCAAAGTTCTTAGTAAAGGAATTTCCTTTTTCTTCAAACCGTAAGTATTTTAAAAGTGACTTAAAATTATCATTATTTATCATAAAGATTTAGTTGTCCTCATAACCAGTGATTATGCGTATCCCATGTCCGCATTTTATGTATATGGAACTGTATGCTTGCATATAATATGTATACCAAGCATCTAATACGATAAAGTTTTACAGTATATGATGCTATATGTTTTCAGAAAATAGTCGGGCATATAGCACTATATACTTTACCATCCGCAAACCAACCTCACCCCGCAATCCACTTGCGCATTTTCGGAATCACATCATCCTGCCATTTTGCGGAAATCCGCAGCTTTATGAAATACGCATAAAGGCCATCGAGCAGCCGGATAATTTTATCATACAGATAAAATAATATTTCTCTGAAACCGCTATTTTAATATCTTCCTCCCCTTTTGTTTCAATTAAGCGGTTAAAATCATGGGGGGAGTTAGGTGATTTCTGAAAATAAATATCCCATTTCAGTTCACAGGCACAAAGCACAAGCTGGAAACTTGTGCTGCTTTGGTGGGATATTCTTTTCCGGAAATCACCCAACGACAAGTTCAGCGGCCTCAGTCCGCTGCAACGCACTGGTTGGACGGCGTTTAGTCCGCATTCTCCACGGGATATTGTTTTTTCGATTTTTTTATCCTTCCCGCAAATGATTTCCTTCCGTTGCCTGCCGTATCACTTTATCCACTTGTTCAACCGTTTTATGTCCGATTCCGATTCTTAACCTTACAATTTAAATCAAAAACTTTACTCCAGATTAAATTAAATCTTTTTTCAATCGTATCATCAGGAATTTGAGGTGTGAAATTTTTGTATTTAACTACTTTTTCCAGGGTTTTGCGTTTGTCTTTATCCCCTATTTGCTTAAGTATTTCCATGGCGTCATCAATATCTTTATTTCCCCTAAAGGCGCCGCTCAATTTCATACCAAGCATTTCTTCCCATTCTGCTGCATACAATATAAGATTATCTTTTTTAAAGATTATAATTTCTGACTTTGTTTGAACACCAAAAAATTCAACGCTTGAATTCATCCAATCATTGGGCAAATTTTGTTCAGTGGAAACTTTTTTGATCAGTTCTTCCATTAATTTTTCTTTTCCAGGAGGATAAACTGTATCTACATCTTTGGTTCCACGACGGTTTTCGAAAAAAAGGACACTTATTGCACCACCTACTACGACCAGTTCAATCTTTTCATTACGTTCATACAGTAATTCACTTAGGCGATTTAACGCTTTTGTTAAACTTTCTTTTGTTATCATGGCTACACAAAATATAAGAAGTTATTCAAAGCAAAGATGTTTCTTTTCTGAAATATTGTATTAGGTTCATCCAGTGACAATATATCTTTTGATATTAAATATTTTTTTTTACGGCAAGCCCAATTGTTTTTACACCAATCAGGTATTTCATTCCTGCGATTATGCGGAGGCATTGAAAAAACCTGTGCTATTCTTTCAACTATAGCTGCCTTCATAGCCAGAATATTTTGGTCTGTATCTTTTGGTTCGGGAAAAACAGCACAACTTAGACCTGTTCGATAGAAATCTTGAACTGCATCATACAGATCTACTTCTTTGCCCAAAAAAGCATTTTTTGCCATTTGATCTAAAATATATGGAAAATCCATTTTTATCACTCTCGGATATCACCGTATTTTCTTGCGTTAGGGTCTGTAAAAAAATAACCTAATCATTTAGGAGAAATTTTATAATTCCATTCTCCGTGAAATTTGTATTTGTATATGTTGATCCTGTCAAATTCCTCATCCGAAATTTTTTTGCCTTTTTCATAAACTGTGTTATCCAAAACAGCTTTTATTTTCAGACCGTTATCTGTTTCAGTGCTGCTTATCAGGGAAATTATTGTCATATAATCCGTAAGAGGTTTCGCACGCCAGTTCCGGGAAATAAAACTGAACATTCTGTGTTCAATTTTATTCCATTTGCTTGTCCCCGGCGGGAAATGACTTACATGAATTTCCACAGACAGTTCCGCAGACAGTTTCTGCAGTTCTGTTTTCCAAAGCCCTGTTCTGTAACCGCTGCTGCCTCCGCAGTCAGCCATCACATATATTTTTTTTGCATTGGGATACCGTATTTTTCCCATTTCATTCCGCCAGCCGCGAATGCTGTTCACCGCAAATTCAGCAGTGTCACAGCTCACACCCGCATTCACCCATCCTCTGTTTTGAGTGATGTCATACACTCCGTAAGGAGATACCTTTCCGGTAATCCCCTTAAAATCATATATATTTACTTCTGCCGGGCTTTTTTTCTGCAGTACTCCCTTCCGCTGTTTCTGTAATTTCCGGCATTTTCTTTTTTTTTCGTATCAACGGATATTGCAGGCTGATTCTGTTCCTGAAACTGCTTTGTCTTTTTGTTTATGTAACAAAACTGTGCGTTTCTGTCAGGATGGTTTTTTTCGCACCCTGCTGTTTTCCTGTTGACCTGAAGACTGTAATTCATCTCTTTTTTCAGTATCTTTCCGACCGGACAGTGACTTGGTTCATAACCTGCCTTGTTCAGTTCCTCTGCAACATTTCCCGTACTTTTGCAAATCCACCGCATGGGTGATTCAGGGAACCCGGTACAAATGGTTCAATCAGAACTTCAATATCATTTTTGACACTTTCATACTGTTCTGTTTTTTTCTTCCGTCCTCCGCCTTTTCTGCGTATACGGCCGTTTTCAGGAATCTTTTTTTCTCCTTTTATCTCTTTCATGCCCTCTGTTATTGTTGTCCGGGAAACTCCGGCCGCCTCAGACACAATCGAAACACCTCCCCGCCCTATTGCAATGGCTTCGCTGGCACACCAGAGACGCCTTGGTTTCTCATCCAAATGGAAAACAATTCTTCCAAATTTTTCCTGCAGTAATTTATATTTCATAATGTACTCTCTGTAATACAGTCATTGATAAGTCTTTATACAGAAAATCAAAAAAATGTTCAAGTTATTTTTTTACAGGCCCTTAATCTCTCAGTAAATTTTAAAGATCATACTCCACGCTATCAGAACTTTAAAAAACTTTGAAATTGCATTTTTGCCAAACATTATCTCTCCTCCTTTTCGCCTAACGCCAAGCTAACCGGCGCAAAAGGGTGGAGGGAGCGATAGCGACCGGAACCCTTTTGCGTCCGAATGCAACTATAGTTTATATCCTTTCAAAATTTAGAATCAAAATTTAGAAGTTGCGGTTCATCAAAAATTATTTTTTTTCTCATTTTAGCCAATGAGATTCGTGACCTCATACCACTCACCAAGTCATCCCTCAATAATAACGCCATGTATTTCTTTGATAACAATAATAATTCTTTATCCTTTTTAGATGTATTTTTATTTATTAAAGGTATCATATCAAATATTTTTAGATAGATAGACGATAATTCTGCTAAATAAACCATATGTTGATCGTTCATTTTTTTATCGGAGACATCATCAATTTCATTTTTCAAATGTGACACAACTGATGGTGTATTTTTTGAGAAATATTCAATTGTTTTTACAGCATGAATAAAAATTTTTTTGTATAAACCAAAATTAATTTTATCATCAGGATTTGTAGGCAAATCTACAATATTATAATATGATGTTGGTTCAATTATACCATTACCAAATTTTATATCCTGTTCTCCCCAACTTTTTCTTTCTGTCATAAAACCAGATTTGATTTCTGATTCTATTCGGTTAAACCAAGTGTTATCACCATTGATTAAACGGTTGACAGTCCATAAAATAAAATCTGTACATTGAACTCCCGGATTTCTTTTATCAACAATTTTGAAATCAATTTGTGGGAAGTAATGCGGAATAAATGCCAAATGATAAATTTCCATTAAATTAGATAGTTCAAATTTTTTGTACCATTCTTTAAGTTTCGTTTCAGACAAGTTTTGCCTGCCCTCAACAAAAAATATAACTTTTTGCAGAGTATTTATCCGTAAAGTATTTAGCATTAATGAAAGGCGATATAAGTTATTTCCATCCTCATCTTGCCCAAATTTATCAAAAAAATCACATGCAAATTGTGCATTATAAATTTTGTTTATTTCAGCACATAGATGAGAATGAGCATTTTTACTATCCTCAGAAGCATGGAAATAGCCTCGCTTAATTGTATTATCATCCAGCTTTTTTTCAGGTTCTTTAAAACGATCCGGATCGTTTATCAATTTGTTCATTGCATTAGTAATTACATCCTCAGTAATTCCATTGTCACTGATAAGCACGGCTGTACCAATATAAGGGTTGGGTTCTGAAAAAGCACTTTCATCTGAATAGATATAAATCATTCTCATTTCTTCTTGAAAAATTGTTTAAAATCTGGCAATTCAAAATAATTATAAAATACTGGATAGTTATATTTTTTTTCTGTGTATTAAACCAACAGCCACATCAGTTGTTTTTACAAAAAGGCACTAACGCAGAGTAAATGGCTTATAGTGTGGAGCGACAGTATGGAGTGAAAGTCTGTAATTCCCACTTGATCTGATGGTCATACCGTTTGCGTCAATATTTAATTATTTGCCTAAAAAATATTATTTTGTTGCCGCCAGACATAATTTAAAATATTTTCTACCTGAATTTTTGTGAGGTTAAACCATTCACCTGTTATGTGATACTTGCTGAAATATTTATGTATTACCTTTTCAGTTTTTTGAGATGATGCCGGGAAATAACCCGTAACAAACAGTTTTTCTGGAGAACCCGTTTGAAGATTTTTGCACCTTTTTTCTATGTTGGAATCCGATGTCCAACCTATTTTATAGTGCGTAGAATTTTCTTTTCGAATAATATATACATAACCACTCTGAACATTTTCAGAAAAAAGAGAAAATATAGGGTTTTTGCGACTTTCATAAAGCCTGTATGTTTGCAAAAACATTTGCCAAAGATCAGGTCTTGATTCAGATCTTAATAAAGAATCATTAATATTTTTTATGATAATATCCTCCCAATCTCTGCTACTGAAATAGGTATATTCAAAATGCAGATCAAACTGGCTGTTCGGAATATCCCTTAATCCCCAGTCTTTTTTTAATATTCTATCGAAATTTGATGATGGTTCATAAAAAGGAGCTACTATATTTTCCAGTAAATAAGGAACTCCTGCACCTGCATACGCTATAGATGCATTATGATAATCTTCTTTTAATTGTTGCAGTTCTTTTATACCTTCTTCTGAATCAATATCCTCATAAAACAAATATTGTTGCAGTTCTTTTATACCTTCTTCTGAATCAATATCCTCATAAGACAAATATGACGAATATTTTCTATACAGATCTTTTTTAAAAAAATATTTATCAGTAATTGCCATAAGTTCTTCGAAAACAGGACGGTATATTTGATTTTTCATTGCTTTTTTGTTATCTTCGTTACCTGTAAGATACAATGCAGCTAACCATACGAATATTTGTTTATAAATAACAGTAATATTTGTATTTTTAAACCAGTTGAAGACATTTTGGGGAACAGTTATTGAAAAAATATAACTTGCAACAATATCTAATACATTTAAATTTCCATCATTTATTGCTGTCCATTCGCTTAAATTTTATTAATATCATGAATTAATTTCCAAAAAGCT